>NZ_KQ961762.1:0-76402 GCF_001563605.1 Corynebacterium sp. CMW7794 | reverse complement strand
CGCCGGCCTAGACACTCATTTTGTCCCTTAACCCCGCGCAGGTAGGTGTCCATCTCCGCCGTCGTGGGGAAGGCGTTGACGCGGTCGAGGCGGCGCCCCGCACACCACAAAGACCCGGCACCGTGCGGTGCCGGGTCTTATCTGTGGAGCATAGGAGAATCGAACTCCTGACCTTCTGCTTGCAAAGCAGATGCTCTACCAATTGAGCTAATGCCCCGTGTTCCTGGTGGGCCTAGCAAGAATCGAACTTGCGACCTCATCGTTATCAGCGATGCGCTCTAACCGACTGAGCTATAGGCCCTCATTGCGGAACGAGATGTAACTTTACATAGTAACCACGCAATTACACAAATCGCCTGGTTAAGACATAAAAAGCGCCGGCCCAAAAGGCCGGCGCACATGCAACGGATTAGTAGTCCGTCAGCCGCAGAACGAAGCCGCCAAAGAGGTCGACGACCGCGTTGTACATCACGGCCAGCAACGGCGCGAGGATGGTCATGAGCACCGCCATGATCGCCCCGAAGAGCGCGCCGATGGACAGGACCATGCCAAAGGTGATGGTGATGCCACCACCCACGTCGCCGATGAGGCTATTGAGTGAGTCCCACACGCCAGCCATGTCCATGCCGAACCACACGAGGCACAGCGCGAGCAGCCAGGCCACCAGCCCGATGAGCGAGAAGGCCAGGCCAACGCGGAACGCAGAGAGCGGTGCGATGCGCTTGAGCGTTACGTCTCGTCGTGCCATGAATTACTCCTCGGTATTGGTGTCAGCGTCGGAATCAGCGTCGGCGCCAGAGTCCGCAGCCGGGGCACCCGGGAGGTGCTCCTGCTGGACGTCCTCGACGGTCTTCTCACCCTTGGCGACGGCCTCCGCGTTTTCCTCGCCATCATCCTCAACGTTGCGGTCGATGGCAAGCAGCTCGACGCCCTCGGCGAGGTCGACGAGGCGCACTCCCATGGTCGCGCGCGAGGACGGGCGAATCTGGCCGACCTCGGTGCGCACGACGCCGCCGGCAGAAGTGATGGCGAAGATCTCGTCATCTTCCTCGACGGCGATGGCGGAGATGAGCTTGCCACGCTTCGGGGTGTACTTGAAGGTCATGACACCAAGGCCGCCGCGGCCTTGCTGCGTGTATTCCTCGATGGCGGTGCGCTTGCCGTAGCCGCCGGAGGTAGCCACGAGCAGGAACTGGCCGTCGTTGACGACGGACATGCTCAGCAGCTGGTCGTCGCCACGGAAGCGCATGCCCTTCACACCGGCGGTCGCGCGGCCCATCGGGCGGAGCTGATCATCATCTGCGGTGAAGCGAATGGCCTGGCCCTGCTCAGAAGTGAGCAGGATGTCGTCACCCTCGGAGACGAGAGAGGCTCCGATGAGTGCGTCGCCCTCGTTCAAGTTGATGGCGATGAGGCCAGCGGAGCGCGCGGACTCGTAGTCGGTGAGGCGCGACTTCTTCACGCGGCCCTGCTGCGTAGCGAGGACCAGGTAAGGAGCGTCCTCGTAGGACTGAATCTGGATGACCTGGGCGATCTTCTCTTCCGGCTGGAACTCCAGCAGGTTAGCCACGTGCTGGCCGCGGGCGGCGCGACCTGCCTCGGGCAGCTCGTAGGCCTTGAGGCGGTAGACGCGGCCGAAGTTGGTGAAGAAGAGAATCCAGTCGTGCGTGGAGCAGACGAAGAAGTTCTTCACGATGTCGTCCTGCTTGAGCTCCGCGCCGCGCACGCCCTTGCCGCCGCGCTTCTGCGACTTGTACGAGTCGACCTTCGTGCGCTTGGCGTAGCCGGTAGACGTGATGGTGACAACGACGTTCTCGCGGGCGATGAGATCCTCGTCCGTGACGTCGCCGGTGGCGGCCACGATGCGGGTGCGGCGCTCGTCGCCGTACTTCTCGACGATCTCGACGAGCTCGTCGTGGACGATCTGACGCTGTCGCTCCTCGCGGGCCAGGATATCCTTCAGATCCGCGATCTCACGCTCGATCTCCGCCAACTCGTCGATGATCTTCTGGCGCTCCAGGGCGGCCAGGCGGCGCAGCTGCATGGCGAGGATGGCGTCTGCCTGGACGTCGTCGACGTCGAGGAGCTGCATCAAGCCGATACGCGCCTCGTCCACGGTGGGCGAACGGCGAATAAGGGCGATGACCTCGTCGAGCATGTCGAGGGCCTTGACCAGACCACGCAGGATGTGGGCGCGCTTCTCGGCCTCATCCAGGCGGAACTGGGTACGGCGCACGATGACCTCGATCTGGTGCGCCACGTAGTAGCGCAGCATCTGGTCGAGACGCAGGGTGCGCGGCACGCCGTCCACGATGGAGAGCATGTTCGCGCCGAAGGAGGTCTGCAGCTGCGAGTGCTTGTACAGGTTGTTGAGCACCACGCGGGCCACGGCGTCGCGCTTCAAGGTGACAACAATGCGCATGCCCACGCGGTCCGAGGATTCGTCTTCAATCTTGGAGATGCCCGCGATCTTGCCATTAGCCACGGACTCCGCGATATTGGCCACCATGTTGTCCGGGTTGACCTGGAACGGCAGCTCGGTAATGACGATGGTCTGGCGGTTGCCCGCCTCCTCAATGGAGGTCACGCCGCGCATGCGGATGGAACCACGGCCGGTCGTGTACGCATCCTTGATGCCCTGGTCGCCCACGATGAGGCCGGCCGTCGGGAAGTCCGGGCCCTTCACGCGCTCCATGCACGCTGCGAGCGCTTCTTCCTCGGACGCATTCGGGTTGTCGAGCAGCCAGTAGATGGCCTCGGCCAGTTCGTTCAGGTTGTGCGGCGGGATGTTCGTCGCCATACCCACGGCAATGCCGTTCGAACCGTTCATGAGCAGGTTCGGCACGCGGGACGGCAGGATGTCCGGCTCCTGGGTCTTGCCGTCGTAGTTCGGGGAGAAGTCCACGGTGTTTTCGCGAATATCGCGAACCATCTCCATGGCCAGCGGCGTCATGCGGCACTCGGTGTAACGCATAGCAGCCGGGCCGTCGTTACCGCGGGAACCGAAGTTTCCCTGGCCGTCGACCAGCGGGTAGCGCATGTTCCACGACTGCGCCAGGCGGACCAGCGTGTCGTAGATGGCGGAGTCGCCGTGCGGGTGGAACTGACCCATGGTGTCCGAAACCGGGCGTGCGGACTTCACGTAGCCGCGCTCCGGGCGGTAGCCGGAGTCGTACATCGCGTAGAGAATGCGGCGGTGCACCGGCTTCAGGCCGTCACGCACCTCAGGCAACGCGCGGCCGACGATGACGGACATGGCGTAGTCGATGTAGCTCGACTCCATCTCCTCGTTGATATCAATGGGGTGAATGCGATCAAAAAGATCGCCGTTGTTGTCATCACTCATAACCGCTGATTCTACCCTCTACAGCCCGCAGAAGCCTCGAACCGCACCCGAACGGTATCACAGTGATACCATCTCCATCATGGCCATGACCCTTCGCCTCACCCCCGACCAAGACCACGCGCTCACCCTGCTCGCCTCCGCGCAGGGCACGAGCAAGCACGAGGCCGCCGTGCGTGCCATCGTCACCGCCGCGGCCCGCACGCTTTCCGATGCCGCCGTCCAAGCCACCGCCCGCGAGCTCCTGCCCGGACGCGCCGCCCTGGAGGCCGAAATCCGCAGGTCACGCACATGAGTCCCGAGCAAATCCTCCTCATCGCACGGGAGTTCTGCGCGCGTTACGGCACAACGGTGACGGACTTTGCGGCGCTGGTGGCGGGGGCATCGGCAAGCGCGGCGAAGGTAGAAGGAATCCCCGTCCACGCCGACGCGCGGCAGGCGGCCGCGGCCCTGCGGCGCGTGCTCATCGCGGTCCCGGCACTGGGGGCCTACAACAAAGAATTCGCCGATTATTGCGCCCAGGTATTCCTCCGTGTCGCCGCAACCAGGTAAGTTAGACGTTTATGAAGTTCAAGAATCTCGCTGCTGCCGCGCTCACCGTCACCGTACTGGGCGCTGCCGTCCCTGCTGCCTCCGCTGACACCGCCCAAGACCTCATCAACAACAACCAGGGCGAAGGCTTCCAGCCGGGCAAGGACGGCGACTCGTTCACCGGTTCCTCGCTCACGGACGTCGCCTCCATTGCCGTGCCGTCCTTCCTCGGCGTCAAGCTCATCGCGGATAACACGCCGCTCAAGGAGCCGATCAACGCATTCGCACAGCAAGTGGGCCTGGGCGGTTCCTCCACGGGCATTTCCTTCGACCTCGAGCAGCTCGCTCGCAACGCTGGCCAGCCGCAGATCGCCGACCAGATTGCCGCCTTCAAGGCCGGCTCGTCCCGCTAGGAGTACGCATGTCTCACCTTTCCCAGCTTCTCGACGGCGCGACGCGTCAGGCCGTCATCAACGACGTCGCCCAGCTCATCGACACCGTCGTCGCTGAGCAGTCCGGTATCACCGGCATGGCAATCAAGGGCGCGGTCTCCGCAGCAAAGAAGACGGATGCCAACGTCCTGTCCAAGGTCGTCGCGCAGGTCCTCCCGGATGTCCTCGGCGAGCTCGAGCCCACGTGGCAGGAGTTCGAGGCCTCCGGTCAGTCTGACTTCGCTGCGTTTGTGGAGCCGCGCTCCGAGCAGATCGCGGGCTCCATCATGAACATCGCGGACAACAAGTCCCAGCAGGTCAACAACGGCGCGTTCCTCAAGGCGTACAACGCGCTGCGCGGCAAGGCCGTGAAGATTGTGACCCCGCACGTGCCGGCGCTCGCCCGCACGCTCGCAGCGCACATGTAACTTCACTGCGTTGTCTGCCCCGTCTTCGGACGGGGCTTTTCGCGTGTAAGGTAGCGCGCATGCTTTCTGAAGAAAACAATTCCTTCTCCGGTGTCGGTTCCTTTTCCGGGTTCGTGCGTGCCCGCCACTCCCCGCGCGCCTACCTGCCAGACGTCGTCCCCACCGAGGTCATCCGCGAGGTCCTCCTCGACGCACAATCGGCGCCGTCGAACTCCAATACACAGCCGTGGAACGTCCACGGCATCGAGGGCCTCGAGCTCTAACGCTCCTCCGCCGGATTTCAGAACGACGAAGCTCGCAGATCCGCGAGTTTTTCGCCGCTGTGTGTTCTGAAATCCGCGCCCACAACGACGAAAGCCTCCGGACCACATCCGGAGGCTTTGTCATGCGTGCTTAGACGTCGAGGAAGCGAACGTCCTTCGCGCGGCGGGTAATGAAGGAACGGCGAGCCGAGACATCGTCACCCATGAGGATGGAGAAGAGCTCGTCGGCGCGCTGCGCGTCTTCAAGGTCGACGCGGCGCAGGATACGGGTGGACGGGTCGAGCGTGGTCTCCCACAGCTCGGACGCATTCATCTCGCCCAGACCCTTGTAGCGCTGGATGCCGTCGTCCTTGTTGATCTTGCGGTTGTTCTCCAAGCCCTCGGCGAGCAGCCTGTCGCGCTCGTCGTCAGAGAAGGCGTAGCCGGGCTCGCCCTTGCCCCACTTGAGCTTGTACAGCGGCGGATTCGCCAGGTAGACGTGGCCGTCCTCGACGAGCTGCGGCATGAAGCGGAAGAGCAGCGTGAGCAGCAGGGTCGCGATGTGCTGGCCGTCGACATCGGCATCGGCCATGAGCACGATCTTGTCGTAGCGCAGCTTGGAGATGTCGAACTCCTCGTGGATACCGGTGCCCAGAGCCGTGATGATGGCCTGGACCTCGGCGTTCTTGAGGACCTTGTCCATGCGGGCCTTCTCCACGTTGAGGATCTTGCCGCGCAGCGGCAGGATAGCCTGGAACATAGAGTCGCGGCCGGCCTTGGCGGAACCACCTGCGGAGTCGCCCTCCACGATGTAGAGCTCGGAAATCTTCGGGTCCTTGGAGCGGCAATCCGCGAGCTTGCCGGGCAGGCCGCCCAGGTCGCCGGCGGACTTGCGGCGCACGAGTTCGCGCGCCTTGCGAGCCGCAGCGCGAGCGTGTGCGGAGGACACAGCCTTGTTGATAATGACCTTGGCCTCGGCCGGGTTGGCGTCGAACCAGTCATTGAGGTGCTCGTTGACGGAGCGCTGGACAAAGCCCTTGATCTCAGAGTTGCCGAGCTTGGTCTTGGTCTGCCCCTCGAACTGGGGGTCACCGACCTTGACGGAAATGACGGCGGCAAGGCCCTCGCGGCAGTCATCGCCCGAGAGGTTGCCATCCTTTTCCTTGATGAGCTTGTGCTCCTTCGCGTAGCGGTTCATCAGGGAGGTGAGCGCCGCGCGGAAGCCCTCTTCGTGCGTGCCGCCCTCGTGCGTATTGATGGTGTTGGCGAAGGTGTGGACGGACTCCTTGAAGCCCTGGTTCCACTGGAGAGCGACCTCGACCTCGTGGTCCTCGCCCTTCACGTCGAAGGCGACGATGGTCGGGTGAATGGCCGTCTTGTTCTTGTTCAGGAACTCGACGTAGTTGAGGAGGCCCTGCGGGTAGTGGTAGGTGACTTCCTTATTCTTCTTCGCCTTCGACTCTTCCTCAGCGGTGGCCGACTCTTCCGCGTCGAGAGCATCGAGGCTCACGGGGGCATCACCAGCGTCGGCGATGGCCTCGAGCTCGGCCTGCTCGGCCGACATGGTGCGGTGGTCGCGCAGGACGATGGTGAGGCCCTTGTTGAGGAAGGCCATCTCCTGGAGACGGCGAGCGATGGTGTCCCAGTTGAACTCCGTGGTCTCGAAGATCTCGGCGTCCGGCCAGAAACGGATGGTGGTACCGGTGCCACGGGCGTTACCGCCCTCTTCGAGTGGTGCAGGGATGGCATTCTCGAACTTCTGGTACCAGTGCTTGCCGTCGCGTTTGATCTCGGCTTCGACGCGGGTGGACAGGGCGTTGACGACAGAAATACCGACGCCGTGGAGGCCGCCGGAAACGGCGTAGGACTCAGAGTCGAACTTGCCACCGGCGTGCAGCTGGGTCATAACAACCTGGACGGTCGGAGCGCCGGAGGCGTGCATCTCGACCGGGATGCCGCGGCCGTCATCGATGACCTCGACTCCGCCGTCATCGAGCAGGGTGACGGTGACCTTGGTGGCGTAGCCTGCCATGGCCTCGTCAACGGAGTTGTCGACGACCTCCCAGATGAGGTGGTGCAGGCCGCGTACACCAGTGGAGCCGATGTACATGCCGGGGCGCTTACGGACGGCCTCGAGGCCCTCAAGGATCGTAATTGACCCGGCGTCATATGCGTGTTCTTCAGCCACGGAAACGTGTACTCCTTTTGGCTAGCAATAAATTTTAGACCCTGACTATCTTACACCGTGTCCCCCTACTGAGAGGCACCCGAAACCCGTCAGACACCCAAATTTGGCGCTTTTTGAGGGTGTGACAGAAGTGAACTATCCGTAGGTGTCATCAGAGCCTTGGCGCTTGACCCACTGCGGACCCTGATAGTTACGGTGTTGCTTGGGCCCGGTAATGCGCAGCTCAGCGATGATGTCGGGGCCGATTTCAGAAGCAATCTTTTGTAGGATCTGGCGTTGCATCATGCGCAGGTTGGTCGCCCACGTCGAGGCATCACACGAGACGGTAAGGACCTTCTCTTCAATCTTCTCGGGCCGGCAGTGCGCGGCGTTGAGTTCGCCCACGACGTGGTCCCAGTGGCCGAATATCCAACCGTGCCCCAGTTCATCCTCCCAGCCCTGGTCACGCACGGTGCGGCGCAGGACGTCCCCGAGCTGCGGCACGCCGATGCCCCGTCGCTTCGCGTAGCCGTCCGCGCCAGTCTCCCGGCCGAGATGTTTCACGGCGCGGCGCGCAGCGCGCTCGTCAAGGGTGCTCGCGGGCTTGGGCTCGGTAAGCCGCAGACGCGCGACCGGCTTATTGAGCCGGGGTGGATTCTTCGAGGCGGCGCGGGCGGCGTCGACGGCATCCTGGATAAAATCGCCCATCAGTCGCCTACCTTCGCGATATGCGAGATGCGGCCGGCGCCCTCCGGCAGGTCTTCGACCGTGACCTCGTAGCGCACGATGGGCTCGAGGTTGCCCGGCAGGTCTTCATCGACGGCGGCGGTGATGAGCACCTGTTCAGCCTCGGCGGCGAGGTGGACGAGCTTTTCACGACGCTTCGCGTCGAGCTCCGCAAAGACGTCGTCGAGAACAAGGATGGGATCCGAGGCGCCCGAGCCATCCGCCGCGCGCAGGATGCGGAACTCGGCGAGGCGCAGGGAAATCGCATAGGACCAGGTCTCACCGTGGGAGGCGAAACCCTTCGCTGGCTGCGTGCCGAGGTGTAGCAAGAGGTCATCACGATGCGGGCCTACGAGCGTCATGCCGCGCTCAATCTCGCGCTGGCGCATGGAGGCGAGCTCCGTGAGCAGCAAGGCCTCGAGCACGCTGCGGTCCGAGCAGTCGATGGAGGACTTGTACTCCACGTGCGCGGGGCGCGACTCGGGCGCGAGTCCGGCGTAGGAGTCTGCGATCTGCGGCGCGAGGGCATCGAGAAGCTCGAGGCGTGCGGTCATGACCTGGGCACCGAGGGTGGCCAGCTGCCCGTCCCAGACGTCGAGTGTGGACAGCGCCGCGGCGCCGTCATCGTCGCGGTAGCCGCGGCGCAAGGCCTGGGAGGCGTTCTTGAGCAGGGCGTTGCGCTGCTTGAGCACCTTGTCGTAATCCGCCTTGACGCCAGCTAGGCGTGGGCTACGCGAGGCAATGATGTTGTCGAGGTAGGCGCGGCGCGTGGCTGGCTCGCCGCGCACGAGCCCCAAGTCCTCGGGCGAGAAGAGCACGGTCTTCACCACGCCGAGCAGCTCGCGCGGGGTGGACAGGCGCGTGCGATTAATTTGCGCCTGGTTGGCCGCATGCGGCTTGATAAGCAGATGCGTAGTGAGCTCGCGGCCGTGGTTGACGACGGTGAGCGAGACGCGGGCGTTCTCCGCGCCTTCGCGCACGAGCGGGGCGTCGTGGTTGACCCGGTGCGAGCCTAGGTGTGCGGTATACCCAATGGCCTCGACGATATTGGTCTTGCCAAAGCCGTTGCGGCCGACAAAGAGCGTGATTCCCGGGGTAAGCGCGAGCTTGAGCTCGGGCCACGACCGGAAGTCGCGCACGTTGACGTCGCTGACGTACATAAAACCTTCTGTTTAGCCCGGCAGGCGGACCGGCATGAGCAGGTACGTGAAGTTCGTCTCCGGCGTGGGGAAGTTGCCGTCTGCGTCCGCTTCCGGAAGCGACTCCGGCTCAGGGATCATGATCGCCGGGCGGGAGGGCTCGGTGAAGCCAAAGACCACGCGGTCGCTGTGCATGACCGCGAGGCCGTCCTTGAGGTAGCCCGGGTTGAAGGCGATGATGAGCTCGTCCGGACCGGCGAAGGCACACTGCAAGGTTTCCTGCGCCTGGCCGGAATCTGAGCCTCCGGCCTGGAGGACGACTTGGCCCTCGGAGAAGTGCATGCGGATCTGGGCGTTGCGCTCCGTAAGCAACGAGACGCGGCGGATGGCGTCCTGAAGGGCGGAGACTTCCACGTTGGCGATGGCGGTGTGCGTCTTAGGCAGCAGCGGCGCGACATTCGGGAAGTCTGCGTCAAGCATGCGCGTGGTGGTCTCGCGGGCCTCGGTATGGAGGCCAAAGAGGCCATCGGCCGCGATGTTCTCGCTCGTACCCACGGCGATTTCCACCGGAGTGTTGAGGTGGGTGTCGAGGGAGCGCGCGCTGTCCTGCAGGGTCTTCGCTGGGACGAGGAGATCAGCCTCGACGGACTCGGAGACCGGCTCCCACTCGACGGTGCGCATGGCGAGGCGGAAGCGGTCCGTGGCGGTGAGCTCGATGGAGGGGCCCTTCACCGACAGGTGGATGCCGGTGAGCATGGGCAGCGTGTCATCGCGACCCGCGGCAGCGGCGACCTGGCTCACGGCTTCGACGAAGAGCTGCGGGTTCATGCGGCCAGTGAGCTCCGGCAGCTGCGGCAGCTGCGGGTAATCCTCGAGCGGGATGATGGGCAGCTCGAAGCGGGAGGAGCCACACGACACGAGGACCTTGGTGTTGTCATCCGCCTGGATGTCGACCGGCTTATTGGGCAGAGAGGAAACAATGTCCGCGAGCAGCTTGCCGGCGACGGCCGTAGTGCCCGGGGTCTCGATCTCAGCAGGGATACGCACGCGCGTGGAGACCTCGTAGTCAAAACCCGTGAGTTCCAGACCGGACTCGTCAGCCGTGATGAGCATGGCACGCAGAACCGGCTGAGTGACCTTGGACGGCAGGCTGCGTGCTACCCATGCGACGGCGTTCGCCAGATCATCCTTGGCCACACGGAACGACACGGGAGTGGTGTCCATCGTTGCGCATCTCCTCAATTGTTGTAACGCGCTGCTGGGCGGGCGCCGCAGGCACGTAAATACTAGTAATTCGGTATTCCAACTTACCGCATGGGGAGTGCGCGGGTGGGCCTAAGGATAGGGGCGAAATAAAGCTGCGCGCCTTATTGAAAATCCCCTCGATCCCTTAATGAAAATAGACCAGGCACAAAGGCGAATGGCCATTCGTACGCCCCGCCGGGCGAACGAGGCCCGATTTCACACACCCCATTTCTCGCGAAATCCTTCTTGAGAAAAAGGTAGTAGTAGTAATAGGCGGTGTGGAATCTGTGGATAACCCTCGATCGGCGCTCGTCACCGGCGCTTTTCGGGGTGTCAACAGTGGTGTGAGATCGCTGTGATCAACGCCAAACTTCTGTGATCAACTTTTTTGCATATGAAGTTATCCACAGATAAGCCCGAGTTGATCAATCGTTATGCACGTGACTGATCACAGCGGCGCGGGCGCCGGGGCTTGCTTGTGGAATCGCTCAAAGTGAGCGACAACACCTAATTACAATAGTGGAATTACACAGTTGTCACAAGCCCTGTGGAATTTAGTCCGCGCAGGTGGACGCCCCATTCCCCGGCGTGCCTGTGGATAACTTTGTCTACAGGCGGCCCTAAAACGCCGAAAACCGCCTCCCCGGAGGGGGAAGGCGGCATCGGAAAGCGAGGTTTAATGCCCGCCGGACTGGACGCGGGAGGTGAGCTCCTGGATTTCGTTGTAGGTCTGGCGGTTCTCGTTCATCTCCTTGGAGATCTTGCGCACCGCGTACATGACCGTCGTGTGGTCCTTGCCGCCGAACTCGTCTCCAATCTTGGGCAGGGAGAGCTCGGTGAGCTCGCGGCAGAGATACATCGCGAGCTGACGCGCGTGGGCGATGGCGCGGCGCTTGCCGGCACCGCGGAGATCGTCCGGGTCAATGGAGAAATACTCGGCGGTGGCCTCGATGATCGCCGCGGCCGTAATCTGGCGGCCAGCGTTATCCGGGACGAGGTCGCGCAGCGCGATCTCCGCCATCTCCATATTGATCGGCTCATTAACAAGAGAGGAATACGCAGAGACACGGATGAGCGCGCCCTCGAGCTCGCGGATGGAATTCTCGAAGCGTGAGGCGATGAGCTCCAAGACCTCGCGGTCGATCTGCGTGCCATCCGCTGCGGCCTTCTTCATGAGAATGGCGATGCGCGTCTCCAGGTCTGGCGGCTGAATATCCGTAATGAGACCGCCCTCGAAGCGGGTGCGCAGGCGGTCTTCCAGCGTGGTGAGCTGTTTGGGTGGACGGTCCGAGGACAAAATGATCTGCTTGTTGGCCTGGTGCAACGCGTTGAAGGTGTGGAAGAACTCCTCCTGCGTGGACTCCTTGCCTTCCAGGAACTGGATGTCGTCGACCATGAGGATATCGAGGTTGCGGTAGCGCCGCTTGAAGGACTCCTGGCGGTCATCACGCATGGAGTTAATGAAGTCGTTGGTGAATTCCTCCGAGGATACGTACTTCACGCGCAGGCCCGGGTGCAGGAGTTTTGCGTAATTACCAGCCGCGTGGAGCAAGTGCGTCTTGCCCAGGCCGGAGCCGCCCCAAATAAACAGTGGGTTGTAGGCCTTCGCCGGGGACTCCGCGACGGCGACGGCCGCGCCGTTGGCGAAACGGTTGGAGGAACCGATGACGAAGTTCTCAAAGGTGTGCTTCGGGTTGAGCGAGGTCTCGCGGTTGGGATCGTGCGCGGGAACCTCACGCTTGATGCGTCCCGCCTGCTCAGCGGCGGTTTGCTGGGGTCCCTGCTGCACGCCGGCCGAAGACCCCTGCGCCATCTGGTGCGCGATCTCCCGGGCGGAGCGCTGCGCGGCCTGCTGCGTGTTATAGGCATCGGCCAGTTCGTCTAGGCTCGCCGGGCCTGTGGGCTGCTGGGTGGCATACGTGTCATTCCAGCTGGTCGCCGAGGTCTGTGCTGGGCGCGACGCGAGCTGCGAGGCATCCATCTGCTGCGGGCGGTGCGGGGGCTCCGGTTCCGGCTCGGGTTCGGGCTCTGGCGCCGGGGCCGCGACGGACACGGCCAGGGAGAACGGCCGGCCGAAGTAGCGCTGCAGGGCGTCTTTGATATGTGAGCCCAATTCGAC
Organism: Corynebacterium sp. CMW7794; assembly: GCF_001563605.1. Classification (NCBI taxonomy): domain Bacteria; kingdom Bacillati; phylum Actinomycetota; class Actinomycetes; order Mycobacteriales; family Corynebacteriaceae; genus Corynebacterium; species Corynebacterium sp. CMW7794. The sequence continues at coordinate 64,031 of NZ_KQ961762.1, read as the reverse complement.
CTCGAGGATCCGCTTGGCCTTGTCATCCACCGTGGCGAGGAAGGCGTAGCCGTTATCAATCATGAGCGGCTGTGCGAGCTGGAGGTAGATGCGCTGGTTGTGAGTGAGCGTGGGCACGGAGGAATCCGGACGCTCCGATCTTTCGATGAGATCGGCAACGACGGCATGCCACGTCTCGCTGGTGTTGGTGGGCTGTGTCATGACGCGGCCTAGGCTCCTGGGGTGAAATATAAGAGAACGGACATTTTATGCAGCGAACAGCGGCGCGATTTTCACCGCGCCGCCGCCGGGTTTTCACCGGGCCATTCACAGGGCGGAAGTGCAGGCCACGGGGGTTATCCCATACTGTTATGCACAGTTGTGGAAAACTTTGTTATCCACAGGGTAGCAGATGCTTGTGGATAACTTTATATTGGGCCAACGGGTTTATGAGCTGCGGTTTTGGCATTTCCTTCAAGTTGTACTTGAAGGTTATCCACAATTGTCCACAGGGTTTCACGGGCTGTTGACCTTGGTTAGATACCGTTTTACCGCGCCTAGACCACAGGTGTCTAACGGTCTGTCCACAGCTTATGAATGGGCTCAGACATCATCCGCGGGTTGCGCGCCGATGCTGCTGGCAGCCGCCCCGATTTGCCCCGTGAGCTGGGAGAAAAAACAATCTTGTAATTTCGGGTGTACCCGTGTGTCGATTTGGATCGGCGCCTACCTATCACGTAATCTGTCATGGTCTATCGCAGCTAACGCTGTGCGTGAGAGCTCGACTCCCATCTCACCCTTTGGGGGTCGCATTTTTATCTCGCGAATATCAACCAACGCGCAGGGCGTGCCGTACTGGTGTGCCCCTGCTTACAACTTCAAGGAGAATTACCGTGGCAAAGGGCAAGCGGACGTTCCAGCCGAACAACCGTCGTCGTGCTCGTAAGCATGGCTTCCGTACCCGTATGAGCACCCGTGCAGGCCGCGCCATCGTGGCCGCACGCCGCAAGAAGGGCCGCGCAAAGCTGACTGCATAGTCATGCTTCCCGCGCATTTAAAACTCACCTCGCCGACGCAATTTCGTCGGACGATTAAAGGCGGGCAGCGCGCGGGCTCACGCACCCTCGTCGTTCACGTGAACGACACCCCAGCCGAAGTGGCGGCCACCGGCCCCCGCTTCGGCTTGGTCGTATCCAAGGCCGTCGGGAACGCCGTGGTCCGCCACCGCACCGCCCGGCGGCTTCGCCATGTGTGCATGAGCCTTGTGCCCGAGCTTCCCGCCACCCTGGACGTCGTTATCCGGGCCCTGCCCAAGGCTGCCGATGCCCCCTCGGAGCTGCTAGCCCGCGACCTGCGGCGAGCACTCCACAAGGCCGGCGTCCTGTGACGTACTACAACTCCCGGGGTGAGGAGATTCCGCAGGCGCGCGGGGTCGCCACACCGCTGGTGGCCGCGGTGCGCTTCTACCAAAACCACCTGTCTGCCCTTAAGATGGGTTCCACGTGTCGATTCGAGCCCACGTGCAGCGCATATGCGCTCGAGGCTTTGAGCGTCCATGGGGCGTTTAAAGGCCTAGGGCTGGCTCTGGTCAGGATCTGCAAATGTGGGCCCTGGCACCCGGGCGGCTTCGATCCGGTCATCGCAACGCGCCGATCACGCCAACGCGCAAGATAACGAGGAAAGATAATTCGTGCTTAATTTCATCTACTGGCCGATTTCGGCCGTCCTGTGGGCATGGCACTGGCTGCTCAGCCTGGTCATGAACCCTGACTGGGGCATCACGTGGATTCTGTCCATCGTGCTGCTCACGTGGACGATTAAGGCCCTGCTGGTCAAGCCGACCATCAACCAGATTCGGTCCACGCGTCGCATGCAGGAGATTCAGCCCAAGATCCAGGAGCTGAGGACTAAGTATCCCAATGACCAGCAGAAGCAGGCCATGGAGATGCAGAAGATCTACAAGGAGTCCGGCGTGCGCCCCGTCGCCGGCTGTCTGCCCATGCTGGCGCAGATCCCGGTCTTCATTGGTCTGTTCCACGTCCTGCGTTCCTTCGACCGCACGGTGAGCGTAGGCGGTTCCTTTGGCCATGTGGACGAGCCGATGTCAGTGGAGCAGAACGCCAACACGGCGAACTACCTCTTCTCCCCGGAGCTCGTTCAGTCCTTCCTTGATGCGAAGCTCTTTGGCATCCCACTTGTGGCGAACCTGCGCGTCAACTCCCCCATCCTTCAGGACGTCACGACCGCCCAGGTCGCCGTCCTCATCGTGCCGCTCATCGCTATCATTGCGGTGTTCACGCACTTGAACGCCCGCTATACGCTCAACCGTCAGGCCCGCCGCAAGGCGGAGGGCAAGGTCGCAGCCCCCACCGGCCAGAATGCCGAGATGATGGAGATGCAGACCAAGATGATGAACAACATGATGTTGTGGTTCATGCCGGCTACGCTCATTATCTCCGGCGCCATCTGGCCTATCGGCCTGCTGTTCTACATGCTGTCCAACACCGTGTGGACCTTCGGCCAGACCCACCTCGTCTACGCGAAGATGGATGAGGAAGAAGAGGCCGAGCTCCGCGCCAAGGCTGAGGCCAAGCGCACCTCCGCTCCGAAGCCGGGCGCCCGTAAGACGGACAAGCGCACGAAGAAGCAGCGCAAGAACAACAACTAAAATCCTCGCACTCGCGGCACCGCCGGGCTCTCCGCCCCGCGGTGCCGCCTTTGTCTTTCCCCCACCCGCACCGACCTATAGGATCACAGTCATGGACTCCAGCCCTGCTTCCGATGCCCCTCTGAACCCCGCCGCCCTCGATCGTTCCGCCATCTTTGGCGAGCGCCTCCCGCTCGCGGAGAAATACCACGAATCCCTCGCCACGGACGGTCATGTTCGCGGCTTTATGGGTCCGCGCGAAATCCCGCGCCTCTGGGACCGCCATATTCTTAACTGCGCCGTCATTGGCGACGTCATGCCTGAAGGTGCCACCGTCGTCGACGTGGGCTCTGGCGCCGGCCTTCCGGGCATCCCGCTCGCCATCGCGCGCCCGGATCTGAAGATCACGCTCATCGAGCCGTTGCTCAAGCGCTCGACGTACCTCGGCGAAGTCGTCGAGCTCCTCGGCCTCGACAACGTGACAGTCATCCGTGGCCGCGCTGAGGAAGGCCCCATCAAGCGCACCGTCTCCGGCGCCGACATCGTGACCTCGCGCGCCGTAGCACCCCTGGGCAAGCTCGCGAAGTGGTCGCTGCCACTTGTGCGTAAGGGCGGCGAGATGATCGCTATGAAGGGTGATAGCGTGCGCGAGGAGCTCGAGCGCGACGCCGCCGATATTAAGAAGGCAGGCGGTGGAAAAGCCACGGTGGAAAAGGTCCGTGGCACCACCATTATTCGTGTCCCGAGGGTGAAGTAATCTAGTGGGCATGAGTTCTGCACGTTTGATCACGATCGCTAACCAGAAGGGCGGTGTGGGTAAGACCACCTCCGCCGTGAACCTGGCAGCCGCGCTGGCGGCTGACGGGCACAAGGTCTTGGTCATCGATCTGGACCCGCAGGGCAACGCGTCCACGGCGGTGGGCGCCGCGCACGCCTCCGGCACGGATTCTTCCTATGAGGTGCTGCTCGGCGACTGCACGGCGGATGACGCCATGCAGGTGAGCCCCGAGGACTCCAATCTCTTCTGCATCCCGGCCACCATTGACCTGGCCGGCGCGGAGATCGAGATGGTCTCCCTCGTGCGTCGCGAGTTCCGTCTCTACGACGCGCTGGCCAAAGGCTTCCTCGACGAGCACGGCTTTGAATACGTCTTTATCGACTGCCCGCCGTCGTTGGGCTTGCTCACCATCAACGCGATGACGTGCTCGGACGAGGTCATCATCCCCATCCAGTGCGAGTACTACGCGCTGGAAGGCGTGGGCCAGCTACTGGGCAATATCTCGATGATTCGCGAGCACCTTAACCCGGAGCTCCACATCTCAGGCATCCTGCTCACCATGTTCGACGCGCGCACTAAGCTCGCCGAGCAGGTCGCCAACGAGGTCCGCGAGCAGTTCGGTGCCGTCGTCCTGGGCAACGTCATCCCGCGCTCTGTGCGCGTTTCCGAGGCCCCGGGCTTTGGCAAGACCGTCGTACACTATGACCCATCGTCTACGGGCGCGATGGCCTATATCGCAGCCGCACGCGAGCTGCACAAGCGCGGGGATTACCCGCCGCACCCCACCACCGGCGCCATTGGCGTGAGCCCTGAGATTTACGCGGAATTGGAAGGATAAGACATGGAAGAAAAACGTCAAGCTGGGCGTCAGGGCGGACTCGGTAAGGGTCTCGCCGCCCTCATCCCTTCTGGTCCCGGCGCCCCCTCACGCCGCCCGCACCTGGGCGATAGCGCGGCCGACGTCATCCTCGGCGGCCGTCCCCTGGCTTCCGATGCCCCGTCAACTGCGGTTGACGAGGGAAATGGGAAGCGAGTCAAGGGCGCGCCCACTATCGCTCAGTCCGCGAAGGCGGGCGCGGGTGCACGCCGCCGTCAGCCCAAGCCGGCGGCGATCGGAGCGACGTACCGCGAGATTCCCATCGGGGACATCGTTCCCAACCCCAAGCAGCCGCGCACGGTCTTCGAGGAAGGCGAGCTCGAGGAGCTCATCCACTCCATCAAGGAGTTCGGCTTGCTCCAGCCCATTGTCGTCCGTCCCTCGCAGGACGGTGGCTTTGAGCTCATCATGGGTGAGCGCCGCTGGCGCGCGTCCTCCAAGGCGGGCCTGTCCACCATCCCGGCCATCGTCCGTGACACGGAAGACGGCTCCATGCTGCGTGACGCGCTGCTGGAGAACATCCACCGTGTGCAGCTCAACCCGCTGGAAGAGGCGCACGCCTATGCGCAGCTGCTCGAGGAATTCGGTGTCACGCAGAACGAGCTCGCAGACCGTATCGGTCGTTCGCGCCCGCAGGTGACGAACACGCTGCGCTTGCTCAAGCTCCCGGTCGACGTCCAGAAGCGCGTCGCCGCTGGCGTCCTGTCCCATGGCCATGCGCGTGCGCTGCTCGGCCTCGACGACCCAGAAGCCATGAATGAGCTCGCCGCCCGCGTCGTTTCCGAGGGCCTGTCCGTCCGCGCGACGGAGGAAGCTGTCACCCTGTACAAGCGCGACGGCAAGCCGGCTCCTAAGAAGTCCGCGCCTACGCCCACCCCGCAGTTCTTCACCGACTCAGCGGAGCGCCTCGCTGACCGCTTCGACACCAAGGTCACGGTGACCATGGGTAAGCGCAAGGGCAAAATGGTCGTGGAATTCGGCGACCAGGAGGATTTCGAGCGCATCCTCGCCATCCTCGAGGGCGGCAAGTAGGACGCCTCCATGCTCGTCGAGTCAGTGACCGAGGCCCGTACCTTGCACGCGCTCGCAGCACGCAGCGTGTTCTGGGAGTGCGCGGAGCCCGTCGCTGATCCGGCCTTTGAGAAGGAAGCATGGATCACCACCACGTCGCTGAGCTTCGGGGACTGCGGTTTTACCGTCGGCGATGAAGCCACGGTCTTCTTCTGCCCGCCGGATCTCGCTCCTGGCGCCGCGCAGCTGCCCACCGCGCCCGTCTCTCCCGATGCAGCGCTCGTGAGTTCCCTGTTCATCAAGCAGTCTCGTGCCTTAAGCGAGCTCTCGGCTGTCCTCCTCGACGCCTCGATCATGAACCTCACGTCCCGCGAGTTCCCCGCGGTCGAGGTCTTCGGCTATCGTGACCACCGCGCGGCGCAGGAACTGCTCGGCCGCAAGCCTGGGCGCATCGGTTTAGTCCCTATCGAAGTCCTTGAGTCCGCCGGCTTCAAAGTCACAGAAGACCACCCCGCCATCCCGCGTCTGCGCCTCGAGCTGCCGCCCGCCTTCGACCTTCTCACGGCCGCGGCGGTCGACGATATGCTTGCTCGCGCCCTCGCATAGTGCCCGCGCGCCGTAGGTGGCCATACCGAAAAGGCCATAGCCCCAGTTCGCGCTCGCAGAGCGAAAATACGCGACCTGGGACTATGGCCAGTTGGCTATGACCAACTACGGGAGCTAGGACCGCTCCGCGCGGAGCAGCTCAGAGAACTGGTACGTGCCGGTGACGGCGGTATCATCCTCGAGCATGTAGAGGCGCTTGACGGCGACCACGATGGCCTCGGCGATCTCATCGCGGCGGTGGGGGTCGGTCAGCACCTTCACGTCGCCGGGGTTGGAAAGGTAGCCCAGAACAATCTGGACCACGGGCATCTGCGTGAGCCGCAGGATTTCCCACGTGCGGCCGTGGTTGGACAGGTTGGTCAGCGGCGTGCGCGCGGTGATTTCGCGCTGGATGTAGCTCGACAGCGTCTCGCCGATAAGGGAGGAGTTGCCGGACTCGGAGCCGAAGTAAAAGCTTGCTACGCCGTTGGCTTTCTCGTTGGGGTACGAGTCGCAGGCCAGCGAGATAATGAGGTCTGCACCGAAGGCGTTGGCCATCGCGGAACGAGACTTCACCGTGGGGTCGTCGAGACGCGGGCGGGAGATAATAGTCTCCATGCCGGCGGCAATCATGCGGCCCTCGAGGCGCTGCGCCAGGTCCCAGAGGAGCTCTTCTTCGGTGATCTCGCCAAAGCGGCCCTTGACGGTCTGGCCTTTGTTGGCGCCGCCGAGCGCGGGGTCGATGACCACGCGCTTGCCGGCGAGCTTGGGGCCGGCGTTGCGGACGCGTTCGCGTTCCTGAACGTTGTGGGCTGAGCCCGTGGTAATGCGGCGGCCCAGGAGGCTCAGCGCGCGGATGGTGGCAGGACCACACACGCCGTCGTTCTGAAGGCCAGCGTTGAGTTGGTACTCGACGAGGGCGGCGTGGGTGTTACGGCCAAAGAGTCCGTCAATGCGGTTGCGGTAAAAACCGAGCTCTTGGAGCTGCTGCTGCAGCTGGGAGACGTCGTCGCCCATGAGCTCGTTGCCGGGCTGGAAGCTCAAGACACGGGCACCGAGGCTGTACGACGCCTGGCGCAGCTCGCGCAGCGTAGGTTCATCGATGGTGCCCGAGGGCACGATGCCGCGGGACTGCTGGAAGGCCTTGAGGGCCTCGGAAAGCCCGTCGTCGAAGAACTTATCCTGCTCGGAGAACTTCTGCTTCTTCCAGTCGGCGACGTCGCCGCTGTAACCAGAGTTCAATCCCAGCCGGGCCAGGGTGGCGCGGGCCTCGGCGACGCGCGCACTCCGGTCGCCCACGTGATAGACGCGGTCCAACTTCCAAACCCCTTTCTTTTACTCAAACCTCAACAGTTCACAACAGTATCAGTTAGACGGCCTTCTGAATCTTTGCCACGATGGCGTTCTTCGGCTGAAGTCCAACGAATTCGTCGACCTTTTCGCCGTTGCGGAAAATGAGCACGGACGGGATGGACATGATCTGGAACATGCCGCCCAGGGTGCGCTCCTCATCGACGTTGACCTTGACGATCTCGGCCTCGTCACCCAGCTCACCAGCGATTTCGTCGAGCAACGGGGACAGCTTCTTGCACGGGCCACACCACTCGGCCCAGAAGTCAACGACAACGGGCTTGTTGGCGGATGCCTCGACGACGTCGGTGCGGAAGGACTGCGTGGTGACGTTCTTCACGTTGGACATGGGTGCTCTCCTTAGGAAAATGGAAGGTGATTAGGCCCGATCAGCCAGGTAATGTTCAGCGTCGATGGCGGCGCGGCAGCCGGAACCAGCGGCGGTGATGGCCTGCTGGTAGTGGTCGTCGACCAAGTCGCCGCAGGCGAAGACGCCCGGGATACTGGTCGCGGTGCCCGGCTGGTTGACGACAACGTAGCCCTCAGGGTTGAGTTCCACCTGGCCGTCGAGGAATGCGGAGCGCGGGTCGTGGCCGATGGCAACGAACATGGCGGTGACGTCGAGCTGTGAGGTCTCACCGGTGATGGTGTCCTTGAGCTCGAGGCCAGCAACCTTGCCGTCGCCTTCGAGGACGCGTTCCACTGTCTTATTCGTTGCCCACTTGATCTGCGGATTGGCCCTCGCGCGCTCGAGCATGATCTTCGAGGCGCGGAACTCCTCGCGGCGGTGAATAATAGTCACGGTCTCGGCGAACTTGGTGAGGAAGGTGGCTTCCTCCATGGCGGAGTCGCCGCCACCCACGACTGCGATGTTGTGGCCCTTGAAGAAGAAGCCGTCGCAGGTCGCGCAGGCGGAGACACCACGGCCGGAGAGCTCGGCCTCGCCCGGAATGCCCAGGTAACGCGGTGCGGCGCCAGTGGCGAGGATGACGGTGCGGGCCTGGAAGACATCGTCGCCCACGTGGACGCGCTTGATATCGCCCTCGAGCTCGACGGAGTCGACGAGGTCCATGCGCAGGTCAGCACCAAAACGGATGGCTTGGGCGCGCATCTCTTCCATGAGCTCAGGGCCCATGATGCCCTTCTGGAAGCCGGGGTAGTTCTCCACCTCGGTGGTGTTCATGAGCTCGCCGCCGTACTCGTAACCCTCGAAGACGATGGGCTTGAGCTCGGCGCGGGCTGCGTAGAGAGCTGCGGTGTAGCCGGCAGGGCCGGAGCCGACGACGATGACGTCGTGGATGGCGTCTGCAGACGGGGTCTCGGTCGCTTCCGGCTCGGCGGTCGTATCGCCGAGGTTGATGAGGCCGGGGTTGTTCGCACCGGGGATGGTCACTGCACGTCTCCTTTATAAGTTATGTCGTTGCATGACTCTTAACGCCATGATCCTACTCGGAGATTCCCGTACCCAGGAAACCCAGCACGTACGTGTTGACGTGCTGTTGTTGAACTGTGACCAACCTAGAAGGACCAACCGGGACGAATCAGTCCGCCATGACGGATCGCAGTGTCTCCTTGGCGCGCGCCCGGCGGGACTTGATGGTCCCGGTGCGCACTCCCTGCGCCGCGGCGGCATCGGCAAGCGAGAGCCCTTCGATTTCCGTGAGATAGAGTGCCACGCGCTGCGCCTCCCCTAGCCGAGCGAGCGCCTCGCGGACCATGAGCTGGGTGTCGAGCGCATGCTCGTAGGCGAGCGCCGGATTGCGGTCCGGATCGAAGCCCCCGGTATCGAGAGAGGGATTCTCGCGGTTAGCGCGATGGTTGAGGAAATCGAAGCCAACATTCATGACAAGACGGTGCAACCAGGTGCCCAGTTGCGCGTCCCCGCGGTAGCGCTCGAGCGCAGTGGAGGCCTTGAGGAACGCCTCCTGGACAATGTCCTGGGCGTCCGTGTCATTGTGCGTGTACTTCCGCGCGACGTACGTGAGCCGCTGGCGGTGCCGGTGAAAGATGTGCCCGAAGGCCTTGTCATCGCCCTCGAGGAAGGCCTCGATGAGCTGGTCGTCTGATAGTTCTGGCGTGGATTCTTGGTGCGACATGAAGTCAACCCCCCGATTGAAACTGGATGTGTAATCCATTCCAACCGAGGGGTTGTGACGGCGCCACCGGGAGACTGCACACTATATGTGGCACCCAAAAGATACTGTCTCTATGCAGGAATTATGCCTTACTGGGCGTGAGAATTTTTTCCCGCGGAGCGTCCTTGCAAGGCCATCTTGGCACTCGAGGAGCACGCGGCGCAGCGCGCCCGGGATGTCGCCGGCGAGCACCTTATCGGTGCGCTCGAGCGTCTCCGGTGTCTCCGGGTAGAGCCCGCGGACCAGGCGGTTGCCGATCTCGATGGGGTGCTCGGCCCACAGCGCATCGAGTACCTCGAAGAACTCACCCGCGAACGCGTCGCGGTCCCCGTGCGGGGCGTGGAAAGCGTCGATGAGCGTGTCGACCTGCGCATTCGAGTGCTTGCCGGGCTCGCGCACGAGGTCGAAAGCCGCACGCTTGCGCTCGGGGAACGCGTGACGCGCGCCGAGGTGCGCCGCAACGCCCGTGAGCGTGTTGTCGCGCTCAAGCTCGGCGTCGAGCTCCGCATCCGTCGTGGCGTCGCGCGCGGCGAGCGCCGCGAAGACCGCCCAGCGCACGTCCGGGTCGAGCCGGAGCTTGCCGATGCCCCCATTGAGCACCGTGCGCAGGCGTTCCGCGCCGGAGGCGTCCGGGGTGGCACCGAGCGCCGTGATGGCCGCGCGGGCGAGGATGAGCTGGGCATCGGAGCCCGGCTCGGCGGCCTGGAGCAGATCCCACAGGGCGTCCGCAAAGTGCGCGCGGTCTGCGTCCGTGTCGAGGTAGTGTGCGACCGCGTACTGCGCGTTGGCGAAAGCAGTGGTCATGAGCCCCGGGTCGGTCTCGGCCGCGGCGTGGTCGAGAACCGTACCCACGTATTCGCGGGCTGGCCACTCACCGTCGCGCGTAGCCTGCCACAGGGCAGTCCACACGACGGCGCGCGTGAGCTCGTCCTCGATCTTCGACAGCTGCTTTCGCAGGATACCGAGTGACTGTTCATCGAAGCGGACCTTGGCATACGTGTGGTCGCCGTCGTTGAGCACCACGAGCGGGCCCGCCGCCGTGCCGACCTCCGTGCGCGGTTCGCCTGTCAGGTCTACGTCGCGGGACTCCACCAGCTCGAGTCCTGCCGAGTAGAAGGAGACGGTGAGACGGTGCGGGCGGAGGGTATCGGCAGCCTCCGCGTCGATGTAGAGCGTGCCGTCCTCGATGACCGGGGTGAGCGTGTCCGGACCGGAGGTGCGCAGCCATGCGTCCGCCCAGGCGTCGAGGTCGCGGTCCGTGTGCTTCTTCAATGCCTCGAGCAAGTCCTCGAAGGTCGCGGCGCTAAACGCGTGCTTCTGGAAGTAGTCGCGCGCGCCGGCGTAGAAGTTCTCGCGGCCGATGTAGTGGACGAGCTGCTTGAGGACTGCCGCACCCTTGGCATAGGTGATGCCGTCAAAGTTCTGGCGCGCGGCGTCGACGTCCGGGATCTCGGCCTTGATGGGGTGCGTTGTGGGCAGCTGGTCTTGCGTGTACGCCCAGTTCTTACGCGTGCCGGCGAATGCCGTCCACGCCTCCTGGTACTCCGTGGCGTGGATCGAGGCGTCGGCGCCCATGAACTCCGCGAAGGATTCCTTGAGCCACAGATCGTCCCACCAGCGCGGCGTGACCAGATCGCCGAACCACATGTGGCTCATCTCGTGGAGGATGGTGTTTGCGCGGCCCGTGCGCTGCGGACGCGTGGCGTGGGAGCGGAAGAGGTAGCGTTCCGTGAAGGTCACCAGGCCCGGGTTCTCCATCGCGCCGAGGTTGTATTCCGGAACGAAGATGGAGTCGTACTTTCCCCACGGGTACGGGTAGCCGTAGTTCTTGTGGAAGAAGTCCATGCCCTGCGCGGTGAGCTCGAGGATTTCGTCGTCGAGGTACTCCGCCATGGACGCGCGTGCCCAGGCACCGAGCTCCGAGGTCACCGCGCCGTCCTGGGACGTCCACGTCTTGTGCTTCGATACGTACGGACCTGCGGCAAACGATGTGAGGTACGTCGACAGCTTGGGCGTGGGCGCGAAGTCGACGGTGACCGCGCCATCATGCTCAGCGCGGGTCATCTCCGGCTGATTGGAGAGCACGGCCCAGCCGGCCGGCGCCACCATCGTCGTGTGGAAGACGGCCTTGAGGTCCGGTTGATCAACGCATGGGAAGATACGCCGGGCATCGGAAGGCTCGAGGTGGGAGTAGAGGTAGACGTTGCCGTCCGCGGTGTCCTCCATGCGGTGTAGGCCTTGGCCCGTGCGCGAGTACGCGGAGGTACCAGCGATCTCCACGGTGACCTCCTCCCCTACCGGCACGCCGGTGAGGTAGATGCGCGCACCATCGAAGCCGCCGTCCACGGCCTTCCCGTTGACGAGGACCTCCTCGACGGAGTTGCCCAGGTAATCCACGAAGAACTCCGTATCGCTGGTCACGAGCCGGATGGTGGAACGGACGTTAAACTCGCTGGCCTGCGCGGCCTGGCTGAGGTCGAGGTGCAGGTTGTAACTGTGAATGTCGAGCGCGGCGGTGCGGGCCGCGGCCTCTGCCTGGGAGAGGTTGCCGGAGGTGCGTGCAGTAGTCATGGTGCCATCTTATTAGCGCCACCGACCTGCGTCCCGAGATAAGGTCTCTTGTCTGAGTTGTTTCAAACAACTCCCCAACAACTATCGCGACCATTTTCGTTACCGTACGTCATAATCGCAGTAAAAGTGCTGTTCAAAGAAAGAATATAGTAGTTGAAAGTTGTTTATTAGTTGTTGTGTGTGGGTGGAGTTGTGTGCGGGTAATACGAAAAACGCCGTATCCCGCCTCGCGAGGAGACGGATACGGCGTCAGGAAGGAAGGGGGCGATGGGGCGCGCCCCAGCGCCGGATTTCTGAAGAACTACTGCTTGATGGCAGAGACCTCGAGGACGATCTTGATTTCTTCGGACACTAGGACGCCGCCGGTCTTCAGCGGAGCGTTGAAGTCGATGCCGTAGTCGAGACGGTTGATCTTCGTGGTGGCCTCGAAGCCGAAGCGGGTGTTGCCGAACGGATCCTCGGCGACGCCCGCATCCTCAACCTTGAGGGTGACCGGCTTGGTGGTGCCCTTGATGGTGAGCTCGCCCTCGACGGTGCCCTCGCCGGACTCGTCAACGTTGAACGTGGTGGCCTTGAAGGTCAGCTCCGGGTACTGCTCAACGGCGAAGAAGTCGTCGCCCTTGACGTGGCCGTCGCGGTCCTCATTGCCGGTGCTGATGGAAGCGGTCTTGATGGTGACGTCTGCAGAGGACTCGTTGATGTTCTCGGCAACGTTAATGGTGCCCTCGAACTCTTCGAACTTGCCGCGGACCTTGGTGACCATGGCGTGGCGAGCGATAAAGCCGATGTTGGTGTGGGCCGGATCCAGGGTGTAGGTGCCTGCGTTAACAGTCATGATTGTTTCTCCTTGATATAAGTAGTCAGTTCGTTTGTTGATGTATCACTCATAGTACCCCAATGACTTCAAGCTTCAAGTCATTTTCTTTTACTATGTGCGAAAACGCATCACCGCCTGCAAGGATCCGGTGAATATATTTCCTAAATTTCCGTCGCGGCGGCTGCGTTTCGGCACCCGCAACGCGCTCGTAGGTACGGGCCTGCGCGACAAGGTGGCCATCGGTGCCTCCGGCAAGATTGCTGGCGGCGCGGACGTCGTGCGCCGCATCGCGCTCGGCGCGGACTTCACGAACTCCGCGCGCGGCATGATGATGGCCACCGGCTGCGTCCAGGCACAGAAGTGCAATACCAACATGTGCCCGAGCGGTGTGGCGACCCAGAATCCGTGGCTTGCCCGCGGCGTTGACGTGGACGACAAGGGCCAGCGCGTGGCGAACTACCACAACGGTGTGGTGCGCTCCGCCAAGCGCATCCTCGCCTCCATGGGCCTGTCCTCCTTCCAGGACTTGGGTCCCGAGCATGTCTTCCACCGCGTGGACCCCGCGCATGCGACGTCCTACGGCGAGCTCTATGACTGGCTCGAGCCGGGCGCCCTGCTTACCGGTGAGGTCTCCGAGCGCTGGCAGCGCATCTGGGAGTGTGCCGACGCCACCGCCTTTACCGCCCTGCACCGCAAGCACCCGCGCGCAACCAACTAAGCCACCACATCCCAGAAAACGCAGAAAGCGCACTCCGCATGGAGTGCGCTTTTGTGTGTGCCCGGATGTACGTTCCGGACATATAGGGCTTTCGTGGCTCTGGGCGGAGAGCCACTATATGTCCGGAAGGGATATGTGTGGGTCCGCCGGAGGAATTACGGTCGGCCAGTGACGAGGACGTCAGTGAGCGTCACCTTGTCTGCCTTGGGCAGGGAGTCGAACCAGATGAGGACGCCGTCGAATTTTTCCGGCAGCTCGTCCAGATCGACGTGGTCCTTGGCGGACTTGAGCTTGCCGCTGGCGAGCTCGGTGAGTTCCTTCGAGTCAGCATCGAGCGACGCGGGGTCCGGGGTGCCCGTGACGCCGAAGACGCGGTACTCGGCGCCCGTGGACTTGGACTGGGAGAAGACCACGTCGCGCAGCTGGGAGGGCTGGGACAACTCGAGGAGCACCCCGGTATCGGCCTTGGACGTCGTCCACGTCGTCTTCGAGGAGTCATCGGTGAGCGCGGTCGTCTCCTTGCCAGAGGCCACGTCTACGGCGCCAGCTGGCGTGAGCACGAGCGCGGGGCCGGACACAGCGGTCGTCGTGGGTGCAGAGAGCGTGACAGGAGTCTCGGGCTCGTCGCCGCCGATGAGCGAGATGATCCATACGGTGAGCGCAGCCATGCCCACCACGAAGGCGGTCGCCAGCGTGCCGAGGAGGAAGACGCCGGAGCGCGAGTAGCCGCGGGAGCCGAAGCCCGGTTCCTCGTCTTCGACGATGATCTCAGGCTCGGAGATGGGCAGCGGCTCTTCCTCCGGAGCATCCTCCGCGTCGCCTCCTAATTCGCGGAGCTGGTCCGCGATGAACACGAGCGGTGCCTCAGACTCGCCCAAATCAATGAGCGCCTGCGGGGCCGGGCTGGCGGCATGCGCGAGAGTGGAAATCGCGGACGTGAGCGCCGCGTGGTCGGATTCCTCCGACGCGTTATTAAGCACGCCTGGGAAGGCAAGGCGGACCACGCCATCCGTGGCGACGCGGAAGCGCGCGCGATTGTCCACGCCGTAGGCAAGACCGGCGGCGTGGGCCGCGGCGGCATCGGCAAGCACGGGTGCGAGCGCGTGAGCCACGGCGCGGGAGTCGAGGTTGCCGGCCTCGGCGACGGCCTTGAGCTCGGTGCCCTCGATCCAGTCCGCAACCACGAGTCCGCCGTTGCGGTAGGACAGGATTTCAATATTGTCCGCGACGGTGGGCAGGTTCATCTCCGCGAGCTTGCGCGTGGAGCGCGCGACCTCGGCGGAGCGCTTGGCCACCTCGGCCGGGGTGGCCGCTGCCAGCGGCGCGCGGTTCGTGGTGTCGACGAAGGTGAGCGCCACCATACGGCCGGTCTCTTGTTCGCGAGCCTGCCAGAAGCGCGCGCCCGGCACGGAGCCGTGCTCCTTGAGCAGGCGGAAGCGGCCGTCAGAGACCGGGGCACCCGGCACGAGGGCGGGGCCACGGACGATACCGGCGGACATCGGCGGCGGGACCGGCGAGGAGTTGAAGGCGTCGAAGGCGACAAGCGGCTGGATTTCCGCCTGTTCGGGTTGCTCGACCTGAATACCGGCGTCCGGCTTGATGTTGATGAAGCGGCTCATGCCCGGGACGCGCTGGAGCGCGCGGCCCAGGTTGAGGACCTCCGGCAGGCCGGAGCGGGACAAGACGAGGCCGGTGACGATGAGGAAGACGATGCCGGACAGGCTCACGCGCACGAGGATGAAGAGGCTGGGGACCTCGGGGATGACAAAGTCCAGGAGCCAGTTGAAGGCGAGAGCGACGAGCAGGCCCACGACGCCCGCGCCGGCGGACCACACGGTAGTACTCGTGACTTCGCGCCCGCCCAGCGAGCCCAAGTGTCTCTTGAGGAGGAACGCGCCGATGACGGCGCCGGCGACGAAGCCAAAGCCGTTGGCGGTACCGAGGAGGACGACTACGTTGTCCGGGGAGCTCGCCACGCGTACGGCGAGCAGGGAGAGAACGACCTTGGTAATGGTGATGCCCGCGATGATGAAGGTCGGCGTCCAGGCTTCTTCGCGGGCATAGAATACGCGCAGGTGGAGTAGAACGAGGGCGTACGGGATGAGCGTGAACGCGGAGAAGGACAGCGTGAGACCGAGGATTTCGGCCTCGTCCATGGTGAAGCGGCCGTAGCCGAAGAGACCCTGAGCGATGGGCACGCCGAAGCCGGTGAAGAAGACGACGATAGGGATAAGCGCAATGAAGGTGAGCTTCGTGCCCAGCGTGAGGTCGCGGACCACGGCGTCCGAGTCGCCGTCCGCGGCGTTGCGGGACAGGCGCGGCATAATCGCCGTGAGGAGGGTGACGCCGATGACGCCGTAGGGCACCTGGAGCAGCAGCCAGTGGTTCTGGTAGATGACGTTCGCGGCTTCAGAGGAGATGGACGCGATCTGTGAGGTCACGACGTAGCCAGCCTGGGAGATGGCGACGTACGCGATAATCGCGATGGCCATGGAGCCGAACTGCTTGAGGCGGGCGTCGATGCCCCACAGGGGTGTGAGGTTAATGCCCGCGCGGTGCAGGTACGGAACAAGGATGAGGCATTGGATTACGACGCCAGCCGTGGTGCCGAGGCCAAGGAGCAGGATGTGCGGGTCCGTGACTGGCGAGGGCGCGGCGGGGTTGAGCTCGCCAGGCAGGAACCAGTACGCCAGGAGCACCGCGATGGAAATGACGTTGTTGATGACCGGGGCCCACGCGCCGGGCGCAAAGATATTCTTCGTATTGAGGATGGCCTGGAAGAGAGCGAACAGGCCGTAGAAGAAGATCTGTGGGAGCAGCAGATACGCCATGGACGTTGCTTGGTCGACGTTGACCATGCCGTCCGATTTGATCATCATGCGCGTGAGTAGCGGCGCGCCCACGACGGAGAGGATGGTCACCACGCCGAGGAGCGAGGCGGCGAGCGTGAATAATCGTCGCACGAATTCCTCACCGCGGTCGGGGTCTTCCTTCTCCGCGCGTACAAGGACCGGGACGACGAGCGAGGTGAGCACCGCACCGAGGACGATCTCGGTGACGAGGTTCGGAATCTGGTTCGCCGTCTGGAACGCGGATGCGATGGCCGCGCCCAGCGTCGAGGAAATGAGCACGGTGCGCAGGAAGCCCGTGATGCGCGAGATGAGCGTCGCGATGGCCATGGAGCCGCCGGCGCGGACGACGTCGGCGTCAGAGGTGCCTTCTGAATTTTCGGCAGACGCTCCAGCGGATGCCGGCACGTAGTTTTCGCCCTGGAGGTGCGACTTGTCCGGCTCGGCGGGCGTGGGCTCGGGCTCAGGTTGGGCGCGTGGCACCGGCACGGGCGCCGGCGGAGTGGGTTGGACAATGCGCGAACGCAAGCCAGCGGGTTCTTGAGATGTCATAAAGAGCTCTACTTCTTCTTATGCGAGGCCCGGCGCAGGCGCACGGCGAGCGCGCCCAGCGCGAGCAGGGCGACGAGACCGCCCAGGCCGTAAACACTTAACATACCGCCCCTGGTCTGTACCGCAATGGTGACAGGCTGCGAGATGGTCGCGCCGTCAGGCGTCGCGAGCCACAGGCGGAGGTCTGTCCTGCGGTCAGTCGGCAGGTCGGCCGTCATCGATACCGTAATAGAACCCTTGGCGGGCACCCGCAGCGTCTCTGGCGTGTTGAGGGACGCGGACTCAGGGCCTTCATATTTAATGTGGGCCTCGACGGGCAGTGGCAGCGAGTTCTCCGCGACGATGAGCAGCGGCGACGATTGCGAAGATCGCGTATAGACGTTGCCCGGCGGAATGAGCGAGACGGAGGCGCGCAGCTCCTGCAGCTGCTCCGAGTTCGCCTCGAAGCGGCGTGTCGAGCGCACGATTGCGTCCTGGTAGCCGGAGGCCGTCTGGCGATCGTTGAGACTCAACGCCATGAGCAGGTCGCGGCGTAGCGGCAGCGTAAATCCGTAGCGCGTGAGCGCGATATTCGGATCATTGACCATGATGAGCATGAGCTCATCCGCGTACCGCGCTTGTTGCTCGGCAAGCAGAATCTCGGGCCCGCTCAGCGCCGCGGGGTCCGCGTAGGGGCTGCCCGGCTGGTTGTTTGTCTCTGCCGCGCCCAGCTTGCCGATGCCCCCTTCGGCCGCGCCCTGCGCGAGCTCATCGAGGACCGCCGCAGCGGCGGCCGGATCGAGTTGGTTGGGCAGCTTGGCCACGAGGGGTGCATCTTTATCGGCTTCTGGGGCGGCGTGCTCGGTGCGCGCGAGGCGGATGCCGGCGGCGGCGCTGAGCGCGCGGGAGGCGGGGGCATCGGCAGCAAAGTCGTAGCGCAGTGCCGGGTTGGAGTACGCGGTGGTCTCCGGGCGCGAGCCGGTGGCGGCGAGCAGCGAGGCGAGCGAGGCGTTATACGTCGCGTAGTGCTCGCTGCCCGTGACCGTCGTATTGTCCGCGACGAGGACGGTGGGCGTGCCCAGGTCCGCGTAGGGGGCATTCGTCGTGAAATCCGAGGTGACGTAGCCGTTGCCGGGCACAAGGATAGTGGTAGGCGTTATGCCTAGGGTGTCCTCGATGGTCTCGTTGCCGCGGGCGACGGCCTCGTGGAGGAGCCACGCGTTGCGGGTTTTCGCCGCGGCGTTCTGGTCCGCGTTGGCCCACGGCATGGTGCTGATACAGTCGAGCTTCTTCAGTTTGTCCAGAAAGGCCTGCGCCGCGGCGGAGCCGGTGCCTTCGACGCCCGCGGTGTCGTTGGTCGAGCCCCAGGAGTCGCGCAGGCGCTGTGGCTTCTTCACGATGGACGGCCGGTTACTCGCCACGGTGTAGCCGTCCGCCATACGCGACGCAACGTCGACGAGCGCAGGGTCGAGCACGACGCAACCGGGCTGGTTGTGGTCGAGGTACGTGTCGACGAGTCGGGTAAGGCGCCCCTCGGGGCCGAGCTGGCCCGCGAGCTGCTCGGACTGGAGGATGAGCGACTCGCCGCCGGTCTCGCCCGGCACGATGTCCACGGTCGCGGTGAGCGGATAGAGGACCGTGAGGGAATCTTTGGCCTTGGAGTCGCCGACGGGAAGGAGGAGGCGGTCATCGGCAAGCGCATGCGCCGCCCCGTCCTGGAAGCCGGTGAGCGCGAACATGAGCGGGTAGACGCCGTCCTCGTCCAGGGCCAGGGTGCCCTGATCATTGAGGCCCGTGGGCACGCGGAGCTCGACCGTGGTGCGCTCCCCCGGTTCCAGGTCCGCGGGTGCGGCGGTGGCCGCGAAGTAAGGGAACTGGCCGGTGGCGAGCTCTGAGCGGCCTGCGTCGACGGTGGAGACGCGGTCCCCGCGCCGGGTGGTGACCTGGAGATCCGTCATCGTGGTGTCAGAGGTATTGACGATCTCGAGGGTGACGTGGAGATCCTCCCCGCGGCGCGGCGCGGAGATCTCCGTGACGCTGAGCTCGGCGATCTGCGGAGTGCGGACGCTCTCCCAGGCTGCGTCATCGAGCGTCGGCGCGGCCTGGGCGGGCGCCGTGAGGAGCGCGACGGAGGCGGCGACTGCGACTACAGCGGCGCGCCTCAACGCGGCGTGGCCTTCCCTGCTTCCTTGTCTGCGCGGGCTAAGTCAGGAAGCAGATCGTGGGCGATACGCGCGAGCTTGCGCTCGTCCGCGTACGCCAAATGCTCAATGAGTTGGGACACAGGGATCCAGGAGACTTCGGTGACCTCCGGATCCTCGTCATTGAGGATGCCGTCGCGGAACCGCAAGAGATAATGGTGCACCGTCTTATGGATGCGCACGCCGTCTGAGACGAACCAGTAGTCGATCTCGCCGAGGTCCGCGAAGACCTCGCCGTGGATACCGGTTTCTTCCCAGACCTCGCGCTCGGCGGTCGCGCGCTTGTCCTCGTCGGCCTCGACGTGGCCTTTGGGCATGGACCACAGGAGGCGGCCGCGGCGGTCGAGGCGCCCGATGAGCGCGACGTAGACCTGGGCGAGATCCACCGAACCGTCAGCCTGCACGGCCTCCGGCAATCCGGAGACAACGAGGCCGCCCGCGGACGTTTCGTCCCGGGTTTCCATCGAGCGCGACTGCTGGCGTTGCTGCTGTTGCGCGCGCTTGGCACGCCCGTCGGTACGCCGGCGGCGGCGACGCCTGCGCGGTGCGGGTTTGGTGCCTTCATTTCGGTTAGTCATCGCCACTTATCGTAGTAGACTTGGCCGCGTGAATTTTCAGGACACCCAGGACAGCACCGACCGTACGGATCCCGCCTCGCCGGAACGCCTGGGCGTCCTCGCGCGGGCAGACGCCGCGGTACGCGAGCTCTACCCGCTGCTCGAGGGGCTCATCGCTCGCTTCGAGGAGTCCGGCCACGCGCTCTACCTCGTGGGCGGCTCCGTGCGCGACGCCGCGCTCGGCCGCCTGGGCCATGACTTGGACTTCACCACGCCGGCGCGCCCGGACGTGGTGCAGGCCATCCTTGACGACTGGGCCGAGACCGTGTGGGACACGGGCATCGACTACGGCACGGTGTCTGCGGCGTACAAGGGCCAGCAGATCGAAATCACCACCTTCCGCTCCGACGTCTATGACGGGGACTCGCGCAACCCCGAGGTCGCGTACGGCGACACGCTCGAGGGCGACCTCACGCGCCGGGACTTCAAAGTTAACGCCATGGCGGTTGAGCTGCGCAGCGACGGGCCGGAGTTCCACGACCCGATGGGCGGCCTCGGTGACTTGGCCGCACGCGTCCTCGACACTCCGGCCGCGCCGGAGCAGTCCTTCCACGACGATCCGCTGCGCATGCTCCGTGCCGCGCGCTTCGCCTCCCAGCTCGAGTTCGACGTCGCCCCGCGCGTGCTTAAAGCCATGAAGGACATGGCCGGCGAGATCCAGCGCATCACCGTCGAGCGCGTCCAGGTGGAGTTGGACAAGCTCATGCTCGGCTCGCTGCCGGAACGCGGTATCGACTTGCTTTGCTCCTCCGGCATCGCGGACTACGTCTTCCCGGAAATCCCCGCCATTGCCATGGAGCCGGACGAGCACGCGCAGCACAAGGATGTCTACGCCCACTCGCTCAAGGTGTTGCGCCAGGCCATCGACCAGGAAGAAGATGGCCCGGACCTCGTGCTGCGCTGGGCCGCGCTCCTCCACGACATTGGCAAGCCCGCCACGCGCGATACGACGGACGGCAAGGTGAGCTTCCACCACCACGAGGTCGTGGGTGCCAAGCTCGCGCGCAAGCGCCTGCGCAAGCTCAAGTACCCCAAGCACGTGACCGAGGACATTGCGCAGCTCATCTACCTGCACATGCGCTTCCACGGCTTCGATGGCGACTCGTGGACGGACTCCGCCGTGCGCCGCTACGTCACGGACGCGGGCGAGCTTCTCCCCCGCCTGCACAAGCTCACGCGCGCGGACTGCACGACGCGCAACAAGAAGAAGGCCGCGCGCCTCGCGCGGACGTACGACCTGCTCGAGGAGCGCATCGCGGAGATCGCCGCGAAGGAAGACTTGGCGCGCGTGCGCCCCGACCTGGACGGCAACGAGATTATGGAGATCCTCGACTTGAAGCCGGGCCCCGAGGTCGGCGAGGCGTGGAGCTTTATGAAGGAGCTGCGCCTCGAGGAAGGTCCCCTCGAGCACGAGGTTGCGATTGCGAAGCTGCGCGAGTGGTGGGAATCTAGATAGTTATGTACGCCGACCGACTGTTTAAGGCCCTCGAACGCAACGAGCCTGCGCGCGGCCAACTCCTCATCGCCGCGCCCGGCATGCGCTCTTCCGAGTTCGCGCGCTCCGTCGTGCTCATCCTCGAGCACAACGCGGAGATGACCTTCGGCGTCGTGCTCACCCAACGCTCCGAGGTCGCCGTCTTCAACGTGCTGCCCGAGTGGCTGCCGCTCGTGACCAAGCCGCAGGCCCTCTACATCGGCGGCCCGCTTAACCAGCAGTCCGTGCTGGGCCTGGGCATGACGCAGCCCGGCGTCACCTTCGACGAGGATGACGTGCTCTCCAAGATCGCGCCGCGTCTGGCACTCGTGGATCTGCGTGCGGAGCCTTCCGAGCTCGAAGATCGCCTCGCCGGCATGCGTCTCTTCGCAGGCTACGCGGAGTGGGCGCCCGGTCAGCTTGAAGAGGAAATCGCGGACGGCGATTGGTACGTCGCACCGGCGCTAGCGCAGGACGTGCTCACGCCTGGCCCGGCCGATCTGTGGGGCGACGTGATGAAGCGTCAGCCCATGCCTCTCCCCCTGTTCTCGACGTTCCCGCGGAGCGCCGACGCGAATTAAATTCCCGTACTGCGGGACGTTCATGCCATGTAGCGGGATTGGTATGCTGGCTCCATGAATTCCGTGGACACGCATGCAGAGATAAAGAAGGGCCTTGCTGATACCTGGGCCGTGGGCTTGGGACTTATTCCTCTCGGCCTCGCCTTCGGTCTGCTCATGGTCCAGACCGGCTTCGCGTGGTGGTGGACGCCCATCTTCTCCTTCGTGATCTACGCCGGTTCGATGGAATTCCTTGCCGTCGCCATGATTACCTCGGGTGTCTCGGCGACTGCGGCGGCCGTGACGGGTTTTATGGTCAACTTCCGCCATATCTTCTACGGCCTGACCTTCCCCCGCGATACTATTCGTTCGGTGCTGGGACGTGCCTACTCGACGTATGCGCTCACAGACGAGTCCTACGCAATCGTCTCCGCCCTGCCGCGCGGTGAAAAGTTCTCCGGGCCACGGGTGCTTACCATTCAGATCTTCTGCCAAGCGCTCTGGGTGCTGCCAGGCATCGTGGGCGCGGTGGCCGGCCAGGCCGTTCCCGACTCGGTCCAGGGCATGGAGTTCGCGCTCGTCGCACTGTTCGTGGTGCTCGCCTTCGACTCCTTTAAGAACAACCCGGACTACTCGCTGCCCGTCATCTCCGGCATCATTGCACTCATCTGTGCACTGCTTGTTCCCGGCCAGATGCTCATGGTCGCGCTTGTCGCGTACTTCCTCGTGCTCATTGCGCGCTTCTTCTCGCCGCGGCTCGATGCGGCACTCACCTGGAAACGGGGGGCATCGGAAAGCTTCGCACAGGTGGTGGACTAATGCCAGAAGGAGTGACCCTGGGCGCCATCTTCGCCGTACTGCTGCCCGTGTGTGTGGTGACGGTGCTTATTCGATGGCTGCCGTTTGGCTTCGTCAAGGCCTTCAAGAATAACCAGTTCATTAGCCTGCTGGGCCTGCTCATGCCCGTGGGAGTGATGACGGTGCTCGTGGTGTACACGGTCTTCGGCCAGCGTGAGGCACCCGGCGGGCTGCTCGCGGCGCTCCTCGGCGTGGCGGCGACGGTGGGGTTGCACCTGTGGCGCCACAACTCGGGGCTCTCCATTATCGGAGGCACGCTCGCGTATATGGCGCTGGTGAATCTAGTGTTCTAGCCGCGCAGGGTGGAGCAAAAGTATTAGAGCTCCGGGAAGCGGGCGGTGGCTTCGGCCCACAGCGCCTCAAAGTCCTCCAGGCTGAGACGCTCGGCCTCCATGCCCTCGTAGGAATCATAGGTGTTGGGGTGCGGCACCTCGGCGAGGGGAATTTGTGCGTCGCCCTGCGCGGTCTTAGGAGTCGCGGCGCCCACCACGGCGTCATTGGGGGCAAGAGCAACCAGGCGGTGCATGCGGCAGGTTGTGGGCGACAGCTCCTCGAGCTCGGCGACGTGGATGGCAACGCCCACCTGCGGGATGGTCATGGTGGTGCGGACGTGGAGGAAGGTGCTCATGGTGGACTATCTTACCGGCGTCTCTTCTTGGCGGGCGTAGCGGGCGGCCAGCCATGAACAGATCATGAGCTGTACTTGGTGGAAAATCATGAGGGGCAGGACGAGGAGGGCGAGCTGCGCGCCGCCTGCGCCGAAAATGACCGAAGCCATGGGCAGGCCCGTCGCGAGTGACTTCTTCGTGCCGCAGAATTCGATGGCGCGCGTGTCGTTGCGGTCGAAGCCCAGGAGCTTGGATCCGCGCTGTGTGAGCCACAGCATGAAGACGACCATGACGATGGAGAAGAGGACGAGGAAGAGCACCTGCCACACTCCGATATTGGACCAGATGCCGCCCACAATGCTGGCGGAGAATGCGGAGTACACAACCATGGCGATAGACCCACGGTCGACGATCTTGGTGCCCTTGGTAGCGGCGAACGTGCCTACCCAGCGGCGGGTGATTTGACCCAGGAAGAAGGGCAGGAGAAGCAGGACGGCGAGGTCAACGAAGACGGAGGAGTCGATGTGAATGCCGGAGCCCACACCCATGCACAGCATAACGAGCAGTGGAGTGAGGAGGACGCCTGCCAGGTTGGACAGTGAGGCCGAAACGATGGCGCCCGCCACGTTGCCGCGGGCGATGGAGGTGAACGCGACGGAGGATTGCACCGTGGAGGGCACGAGTGTGAGGTACAGGATGCCTAGATACATATCCTCGCCGACGACTCCACTGAGGGGTCGGAGCGCAAGTCCGACGAGCGGATACACGACGAACGTGAATGCCAGAATTGTGAGGTGGAGCTTCCAGTGCTTGAGGCCATTGAGGGCCTCAGACGTGGAAAGACGCGCCCCGTAGAGGTAGAAGAGGAGCGCGATCGCGATATTCGTCGCGATGGAGAACGCGTCCGCGAAGGCGCCGCGCGCGGGCAGGATGGTGGCTAAAACGACCGCGCTGAGGATGAGGACGATCAGTGGGTCGGTGTTTTTCAAGCGTGCGAGCATGCCTTGCAGTCTACGCGGGCGCCGCGGCGCGATGTTTCACGTGAAACTACGTGTTGGGAGATTAGTCGGCAGCGGTATTCTTTACCGTCGTGCCGTCAGATTCCACGCCAAAGGCAGTAAGTCCGGTCGGCGCAGGGCCGGAGACGACCTCACCCGTGGCGAGGTCGAACGTGCTCATGTGCTTCGTGCAGATGGCGTTGCCGCCCTGGATCTTGGAGATCGGGTTCTGCTGGTGCGGGCACGTCGTGGAGTAAGCCTTGAACACGCCTTCCTCCGGCTGGGCGAAGATAACACCGTCGACGATGACGCCAGAGCCGACAGGAATTTCGGTGGCGGCTACCTCGGCGGTGGGCTCTTTACCGCAGGCGGCCAGGTAGGCGCCTGCGAAGGTGGTGGCAGTGCCGAGGAGGAAAGCTCGGCGGGAGCATCGAACAGTCATGCCTCTACCCTAGCGGGTGGTTAGGGTGTGAGGTCAATGTCCACGCCGTAGCCGTCGTCGTCATTCTCCGCCTCGAGGTGAATATTCCCCAGTATTGCCTCGGCGTCATCGCGTGCCGCGTCGGCGGCCGTGTTGGAGAGCGTCCATTCCTTAATCTCGGTCCATGAGGTCTCGCCGAAGTCATATTCGCCGAGGGCCACGCCGACATCGGAAAGAATGGCGTCGATGTGCTTCTCTCTATCGTTGGGAGCGCCGGTCACTGTTGCGGAGACGGAGTCCGAATCGAAGTCGACCTCGTACGTTGCAGCGTCTGCTGTGCGGGTGCAGTCATCATCTTCATCGCAGGTGTATCCGGCCTGCTCGAGATTGGAACGGAAGCCTGGTACGTTGACGCCCTTCGACATGGCCGACGGTGAGGTCGTCTCGGCGGAAAAGGTGTGCGGAGCGGCCGACGTTTCGGTGGTGGCGGTCATCTCGGTGGTCACCGGCTCCGAACTTGGTGCGTCCGAAGTGTCTGCGGTCGAGGAGCACGAAGCAAGAGCGAGAGTAGAGGCAGTGAGGAGGGGAAGCGCGCTCAAAGATTTCATGCGTTCCAGTGTGCCTGTTATAGAAGATGCTGTCATGTCTCACCCCTCCGTGAGGGGGACTCCGTGCGGCGAATAGTTGGCGAACACCAACGAAGACTAGGTTTTGCGGACAGGCTCAGCCTCTTGTTTATTTAGTCACTGTGACGGCACACGAATTAAAAAGTTGGGCAAATGATGTAATGGGTTTAGTCCACTATAGGATTAAAAAAGAACCGCGGCAGAACCGCGGTGTACGTTTACTTGTTGTCCGCTTTGCGGGCGGCCCGGCGCAAGGCCGTGAGATCGACTGCGGGGCCGGCGGCTTCCTTTGCCTTTTCGTTCTGGTCGAAGAGGAATGCGGCGCGGGCGCCCATGTTGGCGCCGACGGAGACGGCGAGCACGGCGACGATGAAGCCGAGCGCGGGGATGATCCACATCCACCCGTGGGCGATGAGCGCGACGAGGCCACCGAAGAGGAGTGCGACGCCACCGAGGATCCATACTGGGCCAGCGACGGAGTGGGCGAACTCCCATGCCTCGCGCGACTTGCGAGCTTCCTCGACACGGAGTCCGATGACGTTATTGCCCGGTAGCTTGCGGGCAGCAGCGAGGCCGCCGATGACGACGAGCGCCACAGCGAGAATAAGGAGAATGACTCCGAGTGCAACCATGGGCTCCATTCTAAACGGTGCCTCCCCCGCGGCCGTAATCGTCCCACCGGGCACACTCGCCGCATATGTATTCATTATTCCCATGGGTGTGGGGTAACCTCAATGAGTATGTCGACCAATAGAAATTCGGCCGACCTGCTTCACTCCCTCGGGAGGCCGCGCTGCGTTGTGGCTGGTCGCTTGGGGGATGCGGAGTAGCCTCCCACCACAGGCTCCCTTTATCTTTGTGAAAGTACTGCCATGAACCTCAAGAGCATTGCGAATAGTCTTCTCTTCAAGATTATTGTCGCCATCATCCTGGGCGTTATCGTCAGCTTCTTCGCGCCGGTGTGGCTCGGCCGCATCTTCGCTACCTTCAACGGGCTCTTCGGTAACTTCCTTAACTTCTTTATTCCTGTCCTTATCTTCGCGCTCGTCGCGCCCGCCATCGCGGGTCTCGGCCGCGGCGCGGGTAAGTGGCTGGGCATTACCGCGGGCATTGCGTATGGTTCCACCATTCTCTCTGGCGCAATTGCTTACGGCCTGTCGTTGGCCCTCTACCCCACCTTGCTGGCAGGTCAGTCCATCAATACGAACGTCTCCGACATCGACGAGGGCGCCTTAGAGCCCTTCTTCACGGTGGAGATGCCCGCGCCCTTTGAGGTCATGACCGCCCTCCTGCTCAGCTTCTGCGTGGGTGTTGCCATGACGACGGTGAAGTCGGACAATCTGTATCGCGTCATCAAGGAAACCGAGAACGTTGTTATCAAGGTCATCTGGGGCTTTGTTATCCCGTTGCTGCCCATTTACATCTTTGGCATGTTCCTGTCCCTGGGCATGAACGGCAACCTGGGTGACGTCCTCGTTGCGTTTACCAAGGTGCTTATCCTCGCCGTCGTGATGACCATCGTGTACCTCATCTTCCAGTACGTCGTCGCGGGCGCCATCGCGGGCAAGAACCCGTTTACTGCACTGAAGAACATGGCGCCGGCCTATTTTACGGCATTGGGCACGTCATCTTCGGCTGCCTCCATTCCGGTGACGCTGGATTCGGCCTTGAAGAATGGCATCAGCAAGCCAGTCGCCGGCTTCGTCATCCCGCTCTGCGCCACCATTCACCTCTCGGGTTCCATGATGAAGCTGACGCTCTACGCGTTTGCCATCGTCTTCCTTACGGGCATGGATGTCTCTGCTGGTTCCGCTTTCGGATTCATCTTCCTGCTGGGCATCATGATGGTCGCTGCCCCGGGCGTCCCTGGCGGTGCCGTCATGGTTGCCGTTGGCCTTCTCCAGTCCAACATGGGCTTCGATGATTCCCTCGTCGCGCTCATGATCGCCGCGTACATCGCGATCGACTCCGTGGGTACCGCTGCTAACGTCACGGGTGACGGCGCCATCGCGATGATCGTGGATCGCTTCGCGGGCAAGAAGATCAGCGACGATGAGGCGGAGCGCGCCGCCCTCGCCGCCACAGAAGAGTAACAACACTAAGAATGAGGCCCAGCCGAAAGGCTGGGCCTTTGGTCATTCTTGGACACTGTGAGGTGTTATCCAGGCGCGTTCCCACGTGAAAGACGCGACGCATGCGCCGTCCGTCTTCTCTTATGAAGAAACTTTTGAGAAGATGAGAAACGGAACTCTTACACATTTCGGGAGAAGCAATGAGGTTCCGCTTCCCGTCATCCTGGCGCCGACTCCCCAGGAGGGGACGCAAGAGAACACCGTGAAGCTGCATAATGCTGCCGATGCCCCCAAGGACAACTCCGAGGAGGGTAGCTCCTCGGCAGGAGACATTGTCCTCCTCCTGCGTCGTTAACGCGTCCCCGCCTTCATGGCGGAGACGAACTCCGTCACGTCCTTAGCGAGCGCGTCGAGATCCTCGACGCGCGTCGTGCCCGCTTCCTCGTCGATGGTGACGAGGTGCTTCTCAATGATCTTGGTGAGCGCCGAGCCAGTGATGGCACCGGCGGCGCCGGCCTTGATGGCCGCAGCGACATGCTCCGGGGTGGAGATGCCGAAGCCGAGGAGGACCGGCGCGCCGCCGAATCGGGCGACGTTAGCGACTACCTCGTCGAGGCCGAGAGTCTCGGACTCCTTCTCCGTGCCCGTCACGCCGTCGCGGGAGATCGCGTAGATATAGCCCTTCGAGCTGGCGGCGACGCCCTCGAGGGTGTGCTCCGTCGCGCGGGCTGGGGCGATGAAGATCGGATTGATATCCGCTTTCTTTGCGGCGGCAACGAAGGGTGCGCCCTCGCGCACGGGGACATCGGGAAGCAAGATGCTATCAGCGCCAGCGTCCTTGAACTCCGTGTAGAAGCGGTCGAGGCCGCGCGTAAACGGCACGTTGCCGTAAATGAGCATGCCGAGGGGAAGCTCGGGGAACTCCGCGCGGATCTGCGTGATCTGCTCGATGGCGGCATCGACGGTCGCGCCGTTGGTGAGTGCGCGGATATGGGAGGCCTGGATGGTCGGGCCGTCTGCGACCGGGTCGGAGAAGGGCACGCCGAGCTCGAGGGCATCGGCACCGCCTGCCACCGCTGCACGGACGACGGTGAGAGTGGCGTCCGGTGTCGGATCGCCGAGCATGATGAAGGGGACGAAAGCGCCTTCGCCGCGCTGCTTCAGGGTCTCAAAAAGTTGGCTGTAGCGATCCATGATTAGTCCTCCTTGTAGACGTATTCCGGGTGGGCCTCGAGCGTGCGGCGCACGTGGGCGATGTCCTTGTCGCCGCGGCCAGAGAGTGAGACGAGGATAGTGATGTCCTCATCCTTGCGCTTGAGCGCGTACGCGAGAGCGTGCGAGGACTCGAGGGCGGGGATGATTCCTTCCTTGCGGGACAGGATCTGGAAGGCCTCGAGTGCCTCCGCGTCCGTGATTCCTACGTATGTCGCGCGACCCGTCTGTGAGAGGTAGGCGTGCTGCGGGCCGACACCCGGGTAGTCGAGGCCGGCGGAGATTGAGTAGGACTCCTCCACCTGGCCGTCCGCGTTGCGCATGAGGTAGCTGCGTGCGCCGTGGAGGATGCCGATCGTGCCGTTGTTGATGGTGGCGCCGTGCTTGCCGGAGTCGAGACCCGCTCCCCCGGGCTCGGCGCCGACGAGCTCGACGCCCTCCTCGTCGATGAAGTCCGCGAACATGCCGATGGCGTTCGAGCCGCCGCCTACGCAGGCGACGACGAGGTCCGGCAGACCGCCGGTGCGCTCGAGCATCTGCGCCTTGGCTTCCTCGGAGATGACGCGGTGGAACTCGCGCACAATGGTCGGGAACGGGTGCGGACCCGCCGCGGTGCCGAGGAGGTAGTGTGACTCGTGGAACGTTGCCGTCCAGTCGCGCAGTGCTTCATTCACGGCGTCCTTGAGTGTGCCCGAGCCGGAGTCGACCGGAACGACCTTCGCGCCCATGAGCTCCATGCGGTAGACGTTGGGCTGCTGGCGCTCGACGTCCTTGGCGCCCATGTAGATAACGCAGTCGAGGTCGAGCAGCGCGCACGCGAGTGCGGTGGCCGTGCCATGCTGGCCGGCGCCGGTCTCCGCGATGATGCGCGTTTTGCCCATGCGCTTGGCGAGTAGCGCCTGGCCAATCACCTGGTTCGTCTTATGCGCGCCGCCGTGGACCAGATCCTCGCGCTTGAGGAAAATACGCGCTTTCCCGCCGAGTTTCGTCGCCTCCGTGAGTGGCGTCGGGCGCCCCAAGTAGTCCTTGAGGTAGCCCTTCAATTCAGCACGGAACGAAGGGTCGTTCTGCGCGTCGACAAAAGCCTTCTCCAGTTGGTCAAGCGCCGGAATGAGCGACTCGGGGACGAACTGTCCGCCGAACTCGCCGAAGTACGCTGGCAGCAAAGTCGGTGTTTCACGTGAAACTGTCATTGTGTAATCCTCGTTTAATCCTCTGTGGTTCCGTTGTTAAAAGTTCGAATCTTCGCGAAGGCGCGCGCAATGAGTCCGGTGTCCTTGACGCCCTTCTGGCGTTCGACGCCGGAGTTAATGTCCAACCCCGCGGTTTGGACGTGGAGGGCGCGAATCGCATTGTCTGGACCGATGCCGCCCGCGAGCAATGCCTTCTCCTTCACCGCATCCGGGACCGCCGACCAGTCGAAGGGCGTGCCAGTGCCGCCCTTGCCGGAGTCAAGGACGAGCATGTCTACGTCCTCGATGAGTGGGGCCGCGAACTGCGGCCCGCGCGGGTCCGTCATGTCGAGGGCGCGCCACACCTCGCGCTCCCCTGCCGCGGCACGAACGGCGGCAATGAGGGCACGCTCCTCCTCCACCGAATTGTGGAGCGGCGCGTGAATCTGGAAGGCCTCCACACCGTCGAGCGCGAGTTCCTCCCATCCTTCGGTGCGTCGCGAGACGGCGACGTACGCGAGATCCGGCTCGTGCGCAATGATGTCTTCCGCGGTTTCACGTGAAACATTACGCGGTGACGCGGACTCGAAGATGAGTCCGCCGTAGACCGCGCCCGCCGCACGGGCGGCCTGGGCGGCGCTCCATGTGGTGAGGCCGCAGACCTTGTTTGTGCCGTAGACGAGCTCCCGCGCAGCGCGGTCGATGTCCGGCGTACCAGTCAACTGCGAGCCGACGAGGAACGCATTGGCGCCGGCGCCGAGCTCGCGTACCGTCTGATTGTTGCGGATGCCCGACTCGGAGACGACAACTTTGCCTTCTGGGATGTACTGTGCGAGGCGCGCTGTGCGGCCCAGATCGATGGTGAGGTCGTGGAGGTTGCGGTTGTTGATGCCGATGACGTCAACGCCGAACGCGACCGCGCGGTCGACCTCCTCCTCCGTAATGGCTTCCGTGAGGACGTCGAGACCGAGCTTGTCAGCGAGCGCCTTGAGCTCCGCGTAGGTCTCGTCATCCACGATGGACATCATGAGCAGGATGGCGTCCGCACCAAAATAGCGGGCCGCGTAGACCTGGATGGGGTCGATAATGAAGTCCTTGCATAGCACGGGCAGGTGTGTGGAGAGTGCCACCGTCTGCAGGTGGTCATAGTCGCCGCCAAAGCGCTCCGGCTCGCAGAGTACCGAGATGGCGGACGCGTACCGCGAATAGACGCGCGCGATGGCACCCGGCTCGTAGTGCTCGCGAATAAGACCCAGCGATGGGGACGAAGACTTGCACTCCATGATGAAGCGATTCGTCCCATTGAGCGCGTCGTAGAACGAGCGCTCGGAACGCGGCAAGCTCTCGAGGTCCACGCCCGCGAGGCGCTCGCGGATGGCGGGCAGATGCGTGCGGCGGGCCGCGACGATGCCCTCGAGGACTGTCGGCACACTATTCGGCATAGTTCGCCTCCTCGTGCTTCTTCAACCATGCGGCAACCGTGCCGTCCGCGAGTAGACCCAGGGCCTTCTCCGTGCCCTCCTTGAGGGTCTCGACCTGGCCGTCGAGGTAGAACATTGCGCCTGCCGATGCCGCGATGGCGTCACGGTGGGCCGGGCTTCCGGTTCCCTCGAAGACCGCACGAATGAGCGCCGCATTCTCCTCGCCGTCGCCCCCCACGAGGTCCGCGAGTTCGTGACGCTCGATGCCGAGGTCCTCCGGCTCCTTGGCGTAGTGCGTGATCTCACCGTCACGCAGCTCCCAGAACTCCGTCGTGCCGTGGACGGCGATCTCGTCCGTGCCGGCGCCGTGCGCGACAAGGGCGCGGCTGCGGCCGAGTTCCTGGAAGACCTCGGCGAGGAGCTGGCCCTGTGCCGGGTTGGCGATGCCCATGAGCTGATGCTCCGGGCGGCCCGGGGAGAGCAGCGGGCCCATCGTGTTGAAGAGCGTGGACACGCCCAGTGCCTTGCGCACCGGCTGCACGTGCGCGACGGCTGGGTTGTATGCCGGGGCAAAGAGGAACGTGAAGTTGGAGGCTTCGAACTGGCGAACGGCGCGCTCAGGGTCAAGGTCGAGCGGAATGTTGAGCGCCTCGAGCACGTCCGCGGAGCCGGACTTAGAAGAGACCGAACGGTTGCCGTGCTTGATCATCTTCACGCCGCCGGCGGCAGCGATGAGGGAGCCGGCCGTCGTGATGTTAATCGTATTGGCGCCGTCGCCGCCCGTGCCAGCGGTGTCCATGAGACCCTCGCCGGTAATCGGGAATGGGCGGCCCGCCTTGAGGAAGGCCTTCGCCGCGCCCGCAACGTCCGCGAAGGTCTCGCCGCGCGTGCGGATGCAGGTGAGCAACGCCGCGATGTGGACCTCGTCGTAGTCGCCGACGGTCAATGGAGTGAAGACCTCAATGGCCTCCTCCATCGTCGGCTCTTTGATATCGAGGAAGCGCTGCAGGGTCTTAAGTGAGTCGTGGCTCGTCATGATGCGTGTCCTATCGGTTTGTCGTGTGAGTAGTGAGTTGGTGAATGGCCCGTTCCAACATGATGGGGCCCTCAGGAGTGAGCACGGATTCGGGGTGGAACTGGACACCCCCCGCCATGCCGTCGAGAGTCTCCCCCGCCATGACCACGTCGCCGATGTCAGTCCGAGTGGTCGCCAGCGCGCGCATGCCGGAGGGCACGCTCGTGCAGCCCAGCGAGTGATAGCGCGCAACCGGGACCTGCGTGCCCACGTAGTTCGGATTGTCAGGCTCCACGTCGGTGGTGAGCCCCTCGAAGAGTGGGTGTTTCGCACCCTCTGGCGTGAGCGTCATCGGGAGCGAGACGCCGTGCACCGGGCCGCAGGGCTCGACGGTGCCGCCGTGGTGATGCAGCAGTGCCTGGAAGCCGAGGCAGATGCCGAACAGTGGTATCGTGCCCAGGACGGTGTCGATGAGTTCCATCATGCAGCCCGCCTCTGTCGGGTGGCCGGGGCCGGGCGACAGGCAGATGATGTCCGGGCGCGCGCCCAGGATCTCGTCCACGGAGACAGTATTACGGAAGACCGTGGTGTCGAAGCCGGCGAGTGCGTCGACTAGGTTGTAGACGAAGGAGTCGTGGTTATCGATCAATACGACCTTGGGTGGAGTCATTAGCGCACAACCTCCAGCGTGGCATGATGAGCGGCGGCGATGGCGCTCAAGACCGCGTAGGCCTTGTGGAGCGTCTCATCAGCCTCGGATTGCGGGACGGAGTCGCGCACGACGCCCGCTCCCGCCTGGACCACGGCGGTCCCGTTCTTGACGTAGGCCGAGCGTATGACAATGCAATTGTCCATCGAGCCGTCGCCCTTCAAGTACCCCACTGCCCCGCCGTAGGAACCGCGGCGTACCTTCTCCGTCTCACGAATGAGCTCCATCGCGCGCAGCTTGGGCGCGCCGGTGAGAGTGCCCATGTTCATGCACGCGCGGTACGCGTCGAGCGCGTCGAAGTCCGGGTGCAGCTCCGCCGTCACGCGCGAGACCAAGTGCATGACGCGCGAGTAGCGGTCCACCTGGAGCAAGTCCGCGACGCGACGGGTCCGCGGCACCGCCACGCGGGCCAAGTCATTGCGGGCGAGGTCCACGAGCATGGTGTGCTCTGCGACCTCTTTGTGGTCGGTGCGCATCTCAAGCTCGTTGCGGATGTCGAGTTCGTCGTTGATGGTGCCGTCTGGGTTGAGGCCGCGTGGGCGCGTGCCGGCGATGGGATAGAGCTGCACCTCGCGCGTCGCCGCCGTGAATTTCAGGTTGGACTCTGGCGAGGCGCCGAAGAGTTCGTAGTCCGCGCCGCGGACGTAGAACATGTACGGCGACGGGTTCGACTCGCGCAGCGCGCGGTAGGCCGCGAAGGCATCCGGGCACTCGAGCGAAAATGCGCGCGCCGGCACCACCTGATAGATGTCGCCCGCTGTGACGTTATTTTGTAACTGTGACACAATTGCCCTGAACTCTGAGTCGGGGATCGAAGCGGTCGCGGTGACCCGATCGCGGCTCGGCGCGGGCTCCAGATCCTTCGCCGCAGTCTCCGCGAGCGCCGCCAAGCTTGCCGATGCCGCCTCTTCCGTCAGGTTGACCGCATGCAGCGCCGCGGTGCCCGCGAGGTGATCAACCGTGAGGAGAGTCTGCGCGACGACGAACTCATAGTCTGGGTAATCGTTTGGCCCCTCCCCTACCTTCGGCAGCTTCTCGAAGGTCTCGAGATAGTCATAGGCGAAGCCGCCGCCGATGAAGGGCAGCATGCCGTCGGAGTATCCCGCATCGAGCTGCAGGGCGCGCAACACCGCTGCGGTCGATACGTCTCGCAGACGCTCGCGCTCGTCCACCTTCTCTGAGAGCTCGAAGACGAACGCCTCGCCGTCGAAGTGATCCGCAAGTTGTTCCTTGAGTCGGCCCAGCATTGCGTCGCCCACTGGGGTTAGGGGCGTAGCAATGACGTGCTGACCCCGGCACGTGACCTTAAGTGCTGCTTGGAGAACGGCGATGCAGTTGACGTTCTTCTTCGACTCGATATCCGCCGCCTCGAGCAGCAGGCTGTCGTGCGCCGTCGCCAGCCGGTGGAAGAGCAGGGAAGCGTCCTGCTCATAGGGAATCTCGCGTGTGGCTGTCGCAAGTAGTGGTGGCATTTTCAGTGCCCTTTCGCGGCTAAATAATATCTGTAGCTTGTTTTATTTTGTCAGCTAAAGGTTCGCGCCGCGAGCGCCGGGTGGCTATGAAAACCACGAAAGGCCCGCGTACACGCGAGCCTTAACTTTCTGGGTTGCTTTCAACCGGCCCGCCGTTACGCGTGCCACCACCAGTTCTGGGTGTTGTTGGTCAGAAGTTGCATGAGACACACGTTAGCACGCGCTTCCACCGGGCGGGAGGTTTTTCCCATAATTCATTCACGCGGCGGCGCTTCCTCCTCTGTTGGCGAGGCCGCTCTCATAGCAAAAGTCTTTCGAAAGTTTCACTATGAACCGTCAGATTTTTACTATGAGGCGTCAGGTTTTGCCATGAGGTCGTGAATTAAGGACAGTTGTATTCTGCCGTGTCATGGCGTTGAAGGGATGCTCTCTGTAACCTCGGCCACATGGACACCCTCGCAGAAAAGTTAGCTCCGCTCCAGGACCAATTTTCTACCGAACTCGCCAACCGCCGCGCCGACGCAGAGGAAGCCTTTGCCCGCTTCGAGGCGGCCCATGCCGCCGACCCGCGCTTCGATGGACTCAAGCCGTGGCGCGCACCCTATGTCGACGCGTTCGCTCGCGCCGTCGCCCCAGAGATGAGCGTCGAGGATGTCGAGCTCGTGCTCGGCCAGGCCCTCGTGAAGTACTACGACAGTGATTGGCTTGTGGTGGGCGACGATGACGGCAGGCCGGTCTTTGGCGCCTACGCGCCCGGCCGTCGCTTCGCGCACCTGCCGGGGACATACGCGCGCGAGGTCGTGAATGGCACCCAATACCGCTACTTCGGACTGCACTGGACCGAGGACTTCACGTTTCCGGAAGAGAACGAGGAGGAATGGGCGGACCATTACCGCCACCTCGTGGAGGCGTTCTACTACCTCATCGCGCACCCCGAGGCGACGGTGAAGGAAGCGCTGGAGTCGGTGCAGGGGGCATCGGAAAGCTCGGCGGAGCTTGAGGCCGAGCTTACGGAATTGGCGGAGGAGCACCTCTAGTGGGGCACATATTTTCATGTGACTGAAAACCCACCGAGCAACAGCAAATTACGCTTCACACAAGTATTTCTTCCGATAGGAAGTCGACACCTGCCCGTCGACACGGGCACTATCACCGTCTCTGGCACGGATGTCGCCCGCCGCATCGTCGCTGAAGGCAACCTCACGACGCTCATGGTAACCCACAACATGGCCCAGGCCCTCAGCGTTGGCAACCGCCTCATCATGATGCACGAGGGGCGCATCATCTACTCCGCCGACGCCGTGACCAAGGCGCAGCTCACCGTGGAAGACCTCATGGCGGAGTCCGCAAAAATCAAGGGCGTCTCTGACCACACCCTGTTGCACTAGCTTTCCGATGCCCCTACCCCGGCGTTGTGCCTCGTCACGGACGGCCCCTGCCAGACCCTCCTTGCGTTAACCTCCGGCACCGTCCTGCAGGAGCATAACTCCCCGCCCGCCGCGAGCATCCAGGTTCTGGCTGGAGCTGTGACGAGGCGGCCGGGCATGAGAAGCCACGGCGATTAGTCGGGTTCTTTCATTCGGAGGATATAGATGCTCACGCACACCGCAATGGTGGGCAACAGAATCCACGCGAACATCTTCCCGATGAGGAATGCAGACAACAAGATGCTCGCCCACAGCAGTGGAATTGTCCGTGCCTTGTCTTTGCGGGACATCTGTCCCGAGCGGAAGTTGTGGATGTAGGGGCCGAAAATAGGGTGGCTCATGAGCCACGAATGGAAGCGGTCCGAGCTGCGCGCGAAACAGAAGCCCGCGACAAGCAGGAATGGTGTCGTCGGTATGAGGGGCAGGACGACGCCCACGGCGCCCATCGTAAGGGACACGCAGCCGGCGGCTAGCAGGAGTGGTCGAAGCATGAGGGTTACCTTACTAAGCTTGCCCTTCACATCCAATGTTTCACGTGAAACTCATCAGGTGCCCCCATGCGAAGGAAATGCGATCCGGGCACCCAAAACCCGCGTAGCGTGGCCTGCATAACTCTCCACAAGAAAGGATCTGACAATGGGAGTAAAAGTCTCCGAACTGCTCGCAAAGGTGCCTACGGGTCTCCTTATTAATGGTGAATGGCGCGACGCCGCCTCGGGTGAGACCTTCGAGGTGGAGAACCCCGCCACTGGCGAGACTCTTGCGACGCTTGCGTCCGCAGGTTCGGATGACGCGATGGCTGCCCTCGATGCCGCCTGTGCCGTCAAGGACGAGTGGGCGCGCACCTCCCCGCGCGAGCGTTCCAACATCCTGCGTCGCGCCTTCGATCTCGTGACGGAGCGCAAGGACGAGTTCGCTGCTCTCATGACTCTGGAGATGGGCAAGCCGCTCGCCGAGGCCTACGGCGAGGTGACCTACGGCGCCGAGTACCTGCGCTGGTTCAGTGAGGAGGCCGTCCGCGACTATGGCGCTACCTTGC
Source organism: Corynebacterium sp. CMW7794 (assembly GCF_001563605.1). NCBI lineage: Bacteria > Bacillati > Actinomycetota > Actinomycetes > Mycobacteriales > Corynebacteriaceae > Corynebacterium > Corynebacterium sp. CMW7794. The sequence goes on along the minus strand of NZ_KQ961762.1, from coordinate 27,281 downwards.
CGGCGCCGGAGGGCACCATTCAGATGGTCACTCGCCGCAAGCCGGTGGGCCCGTGCCTGCTCATTACCCCGTGGAACTTCCCGCTTGCCATGGCGACCCGCAAGGTAGGCCCGGCCGTGGCTGCTGGCTGCACCATGGTGCTCAAGCCGGCGAAGCTCACGCCGCTCACGTCCCAGTACTTCGCCCAGACCATGATTGAGGCAGGCCTTCCGGCTGGCGTCCTCAACGTCGTCTCCGGCAAGTCTGCGTCCGCCATCTCCGAGCCGCTCATGGCAGACTCTCGCCTGCGCAAGGTCTCCTTCACTGGCTCGACTCCGGTGGGCAAGACTCTGCTCAAGGCTGCCGCGGACAACGTGCTGCGCACCTCCATGGAGCTGGGTGGTAACGCGCCGTTCATCGTCTTCGAGGACGCCGACCTGGACCAGGCGGTCGAAGGCGCGATGGGTGCCAAGATGCGCAACATCGGCGAGGCCTGCACCGCGGCCAACCGCTTCATCGTCCACGAGTCCGTCGCCGACGAGTTCGCGAAGAAGTTCGCCGCGAAGATCGGCGAACTCAAACTCGGCAACGGCCTCGACGAGGGTGTTACCTGTGGCCCGCTCATCGAAAAGAAGGCTCTCGACAATGTCACCTCGCTCGTGGACGACGCCGTTGAGAAGGGCGCCACCGCGCTTATCGGCGGCAAGCCCGGTGAGGGCGTGGGTTACTTCTACACCCCGACCGTCCTCATCAACGTCTCCCGCGACGCCCGCGTGGCGCAGGAGGAGATCTTCGGCCCCGTCGCGCCGATCCTCACGTTCTCCACGGAGGCCGAGGCTATCGAGATCGCCAACGACACGGAGTTCGGCCTGGCGTCTTACGTCTACACGGAGAACTCTGACCGCATGTGGCGCCTCGCTGACGGCCTGGAGTTCGGCCTCATGGGCTACAACGCGGGTGTCATCTCCAACGCCGCTGCCCCGTTCGGTGGCGTGAAGCAGTCTGGCATGGGCCGCGAAGGCGGCGCCGAGGGCATCGCCGAGTACACCTCGCTGCAGTACATCGGCGTCCGCAACCCCTACGCCAACGCCTAAGCGCCGCGTAACGATCTATCACCTCCTGGAGATGTAGTATCGTGAGTCACATTTTGACTCACGCTTTCTCCAGGAGGTTTTATGTCTCAGTTCAGCACCTACGCGGATCTGCTCGCTGCCGTCACCACTGACGGCGGGTCACCGGTCCACGACCCGGCGACCGGCGAGCTTATCGGCACCTACACCGTCGGCACCGTCGCGGACCTCGACCACGCCGTTGCGACCGCGCGCGTTGCCCAGAAAGACTTCGCTGCCCTCAAGGATGAGGAGCGGTGCGAGCTCCTGCTCAAAGCTGCCGATGCCGTCGAGGCCGCCGCCGAGCCCCTCGCCGAGCTCCTCTCCCGTGAGCAGGGCAAGCCGCTCAACGGTCCTAACGCCCGCTTTGAGGTAGGTGCCTGCGCCGCGTGGCTGCGTGCCACCGCCTCCTTCGAGTCCCCCGACTACACCGCCGTCGATGACGACATCACCGCGACGGTCCACTACCGTCCCCTCGGCGTTGTAGGTGCCATCGGTCCGTGGAACTGGCCCATGATGATCACCACGTGGCAGTTCGCCCCGGCTCTGCGCATGGGCAACGCCGTCGTCATCAAGCCCTCTGAGTACACCCCGCTCTCCGTCCTCGCCCTCGCGGCCGTGATTAACGACGTCCTGCCGGCGAACCTCCTCCAGGTCGTTACAGGCGACGGCTCCGTAGGCGCCGCCGTGACCTCCCACCCGGACATCGACAAGATCATGTTCACCGGTTCGACGGCGACCGGTAAGAAGATCGTCGAGTCTTCCGCCGCGAACCTCCAGCGCCTCACCCTCGAGCTCGGCGGCAACGACGCCGGCATCGTTCTCGACGACGCGGACCCAGCCGCCATCGCGGGCGACCTTTTCTGGGGTGCGTTCATCAACACCGGCCAGACCTGTGCCGCCATGAAGCGTCTCTACGTGCCCGAGTCCCTCTACGACGCCGTCTGCGATGCCCTCGTCGAAGTCGCTAAGGCCTCCCCCATGGGCGTTGGCCTTGAGGAAGAGAACGTCCTCGGCCCGCTGCAAAACCAACAGCAGTTCGACATCGTCGACCGACTCGTGAAGTCCGCCCAGGACTCCGGCGCCCGCGTTCTGTTGGGCGGCGACCCGGACTACGACGCGCCGGGCTACTTCTACCCCACTACGCTCGTCGCAGATATCGACCCGGACAACCCGCTCGTGATCGAGGAGCAGTTCGGCCCAGCCCTGCCGATCATCAAGTACACCGACCTTGACTGGGCCATCGAGCAGGCCAACAAGCTCGACGTTGGCCTCGGCTCTTCGGTCTGGTCCTCGGACCGCGACCGCGCTCGCGAAGTCGCCGCACGCCTCGAGGCCGGCACCACGTGGATCAACGGCCACGGCGGCGTCGACCCCCGCGTCCCCTTCGGCGGCATCAAGTCCTCCGGCTACGGCGTCGAGTTCGGCACCGAGGGTCTCAAGGGCCTCGCCTACCCGCACATCATCAACGGCTAGCCGCGCACCGATCACTCCCGATCACTCATCCATCACTCCCGATCACTCATCCATCACTGACGATCACTCATCGTCAGTGATGGATTCTCGTTTTTCTCGCGCCGCTTGGCCCCCTCATCCGGACACCCGCAAGGCTTGAAATATGTATGTGTCCTGCAGAAATCCGAGAAAATTCGCCGTATCATACACACTACGAATCCGATTCTCTCACTCGGATGAGTGACGCTATCCCTTAGCCGAAAATGGCCATCATTCACGCCAGAACCCCGATCACTCATCCCTAAGCAGAGATCACTCATCGATTTGCGGCTACTTCGGACGATCACTCACGCTAAATTTTCGATCACACATGAAAAAATGCTCGTATTTCACGATGAGTGACGATATTATGGAGATCACTCACGCAACAGCTACAGTCGCGGGTGCGTTTTGGGCGAGTCACGACGAGACGGGGAAAAGCGATGGATTTCGAGGCGGTAGTTGATGTCTTGGAACATCATGATTCTGATAACCAGAGGATTGAAGTAAAACGCACGGCATCGTCATTAGGGAAGTCGGTGTGGGATAGCATTTCGGCGTTTGCCAATACTGACGGTGGGGTTGTCGTTCTTGGCGTGAACGAGACACCGGAGGGCTTTGCACCTGCAGAGGATTTCTCTCCTCAGAAAATCCGGGATGAATTGCTTAGTGGGCTCAATGAAAAGTCCTCTGCGGGTACGAAAGTTACACCGGTTCCGGAATATCAAATCAGCACGGAAACCTGGCGGGATCATCCGGTCATTATGGTTGGCATTGAACCGATGCGATTCCATCCGCAGCATCAGCGCAACATGCCATGCTACGTAACGGCTAAGGGCTTAAAGAATGGCACGTTTAAGCGTGTGGGCGACGCGGATAAGCGAATGAGCGCTTATGAAATCTATCAGTGGCAAAGCCGCTTCATTCCGGATGACTCTGACGCCGCTATCGTCAATGGCGCGGCGTTAGAGGACCTCGATCTTGAGGCTGCCGCAGCCATGGTGGAGACGTTGCGTGTTCACAACTCGCGCGTGGTGGAGGGTGCCGAGGACCTTACCGATGTGCTGGCGCGGCTCAACGTTCTGTCTAGTGGCGTGCCCACGCTGGCGGGCGTATTGACGTTTGGACACTATCCGCAGCAGTTCTTCCCGCAGTTGTTTATCGATGTCACGTCCCACCCAGGAGTTGCAAAGGGAGCCAGTGACGATGGAACGCGTTTCCGCAGCCGTGAGATGTGCGATGGTCCTATTCCATTGGCCATCCAATCCGCGGTCGATGCCGTCATGAAGGAAATGCGGGTGCGCTACGTCGAGCGCGACGCGCAGGTCGACCGGGAGCCGGAAATTCCGGAGATGGTCGTGCGCGAGTCCATTACCAACGCCGTCATGCACCGCGACTATTCGCCGATTGTGCAGGGGCGTCAGATTGCCGTGGACATTTTTGCCGATCGGGTGGAAATCAGGAACCCGGGCGGGCTATGGGGCGACCGCACCGTGGACAATATCCGAGACAATAGCTCCATGTCGCGCAATCGGCGTTTGTCGGCGCTGCTCAGTCGGACGCCAGCAGCACGCGGCAGCGGTACGGTGTCAGAAAACCAAGGCAGCGGCGTTCCCCGCATGTTCCAGGCAATGACGAAGTCAGGGCTTCCCGGCCCAGAGTTCATAGATCGCGGCGGCGAGTTCGTGGTGGTGTTATCCCGCTTTGGGCTCATGGATGACGCCATCGCCCGGTGGGTGGATTCCGTGGCGCCACATGCGGAGCGAGCATTGCAGGTTGCGCTGGTCTTTGCGCGCGATCTCGGCGCCGTGACCCCGCACATGTTGCGTGAGCACTTGGGACTCGACTCCGATGATGCGCGCGCGTGTCTCGAACGCGGTGTACGTGACGGAGTCCTCGATGCTGCGACCGATGAACGTTTTGTGTTATCGACTTCGAGCCTGGGATTGGATAGCGAGCAGGAGAAGATTCTCGCCCTGCTCGCAGACAAGGGGACGTTGTCGAGCCATGAGGTGGCAGAAGGAATCGGGCTGAGTTTGAGCCGGGTTCGCCCGCGCCTTTCCGGACTGGTCGACGTGGGGTTAATCGAGGCGACGGCCCCATTGACAAGCCGTAACCGCAAGTATCACCTCGCTTGATGTGGCGCCGGCTCGGCAACCCTAGTTCGCCACCGCCAGCACATCGCTGAGCGGCGCCTGTGGCGCGTCCACGGTGGAACTCGACGAGCGATCCTGCGCCAGCATTTCCGGCAGGGCGCGGCGCAGCGCCTCCTGGAGGAAGCCGATGACATCCGGCGGCAGGTGGATGCAGCCGCGCGGCGCCTCGCGGTCGCGCAGACCGAGGCAGGCCGCGGAGCTTAGAATGTGGTCCACGTAGGAGTGGATGAGGCCGCCGCCCTGGCGCGGCCAGAGCGCTTCCTCAACATGGTCGAGGAATTCGTTCTGCACCTGTGTGATGTGGACACCGCGCATATCCGCGAGCGGATGGAAGACGAGGTCGCTGTAGAGGAAGTACAACGACAGCAGACTGTCGAGAATGAGCCGGTCGCGGTTGCCGACGGGATAGTAGTCGAGCAGGGTACGTCCCAGCTCGGCCGGGGCGAGCTCGGTGAGTTCCAGTGCTTCGGCGGTGACGCGGACTGCGCCCTTCTCGCGATCGAGGACGAGAAGCTGCATGTTGGCAAGGTTCTCAATCATGATGCCGGCCACGGCGATCGTGTGATGCTCGCAGAGAGGTACGGGGTGGACGGAGCGAATGATCCGGGCGGCGTCGTCGAAGGAGAGCGGCGGGTGGGGATCCTCGTTGAGACGCAGGGTGGGGGCCATGCGCACAATCTTCTTCACGGCGCGTCCCACGGTAGCCGCACCGGAGTCGGAGAGGCCGAACTGCTCGGTGGAGACGAAGGCGCCCACGAGTGCATCGAGCCCTGGGATGTCGAGCTGATCTGCGAGGAAAGCGGGCACGGATGTTCCGGCCTGTGCGGCGGCGATGGCGGCGTCTTCGAACTGCTGCGTCTTCCAGAACGGCAGTGCGGGTCCCAGCGTGGCACGGGCGAGCTCGAACTGGGGGCTTGCCTGGAGCTCGCCCGTGATGACGACGCTGCGCACAGCGTCCGTGAGCGTCGCGAGCTTAGCGCGCCGGGGGTCTGCGTCGGAGATACGAATCTGCTTGATCGACCGAGTGCCCAAGACTCGCTCACAGGTGTTGAGCTGCTCATCGGTGAGCTTCGTGCCCTTCTTCTGCACGGCTTTGATGATGCCCTGGACGGTGTACCAATCGTCAAACGACGTGCCCGGTGGAGGAGTTGCGCCACAGGCGTCGACGAGCATGGCCCGGCGGTGCATGCGGTGAGAGTACTGCAGGTGCTCGACCTCGATGGTCCACTCCTCTCCCGGTCCGCCTTCGTAGCGGATCACGGCATCCGTTTCGAGGGCCTCAATGACGCAGTCATAGGACTCGGGATGATGGAAGTCGTAGGGGTCATCGGACAACGAAGTGGGTTCGACCTCGAAATAGTGGAACCCCGTGGCGTCGAAGTTGAAGGCTGCGCAGATGAGGTGGTGGAGATCGTCGAAGGTCGTGGCTTCCGGGACGATGAGTGTGCGGGACAGAGTTTCGTAGGAGTTGATGGACGTGAGAGTAATCATGTGAGAAATCATGGCCGCGATACTACAAAGAAAGTCGGCACATCCGTTCTACCTGGGAAAATGCAAAATACGGCTATCACGTATTGCCCAATATATTGTGCAACGAGGTTCCCAGCGATGTGAGCGGGTACCCCTGAGTAGGAGTTTTCCAATTTGGTATCTGCTGATTCGAGAGTGTTGACGGACACCAACGGGGATGGATTTGCCGGGGTGCGTTAGCTCTCGAACGCCCAATCTCACGCCTTGATGGGGGTAGTCTCTCATGGCCACTGTTCCGCCAGGCAACCCGAACCACCCGCCCGACGCCAACGTCCCCATAGATGCCATCCGCGCGTTTATCGAAGCACGCGACGGTACCTGCCGCCGCGCCGACTGCACCGTGCCCGCCAAGCACGCACAGCGTGACCACCACGTCGAAACCGGCGAAGGCGCAGACACCTGCACCGACAACCTCATCGCCGTATGCCACTATCACCACAACGTGAAGACAGACCGGCGGTGGGACTACATTCTCGAGCCCGCAACCGGAACCGGCTACTGGCTCTTTGAAGATGGCATCTGGGAAGCCATTAAACGCAACTTCGTCCCCCTCCCCGACTCCGAGGAGATCGGCTTCGACGACTAGAAAACAGACCGAGTATTACTCGGAATGCGATGTTCCACGTGAAACACGGAGTTTCGCGTGCTTGTCCGCGACCTCAACGCGCTTTGCCATCGGCAGGTGATGGATATCCGGCAAGCAGTGGACCTCGACGACGTGGCGGGCGAGCTCCAAATCGCCCAACTTGGCGCGAAAGGCCATGCCCATGGTGACGTCATGATCGGGGCGCCCGATGAACTCGAGCGCGTCGCCGGGTGTAATGCGGCCGGGCTCGAGCACCCGGAAATAGGCACCGCAGTCGCCGCGATCCGCCCAGGTCTTGACCCAGCCGCGCTCCCCCAGCCACTCGGCAAAGGTGCCGCAGGGCGTGCGGGGTACGGAAACCTCGAGGAGAGCGGAGCCGACGCGAACCTGCTGACCGATGAGGAGATCGCGGAGCACGACGCCGGAGGTGGTGAGGTTCTCGCCGAACATGCCGCTGCGAAGCGGTCGCCCGAACTCGGTCTCCCAGAAGTCGAGTTCCTCGCGAGCGTAAGCGTAGACCGCCTTGTGGGCGCCGCCGTGAAAGTCGCTGTCCCCTACGAAGTCGTCGGCCACGCCGGATCCGTCCCCGTAGTTCGGACCAGGCGCGGAGACGTCAATGGACGCGGCTGGGTGTTTGTCTATGCCCGTCGTGGGATACCGGCGGACGGAGTGATCGTGTGGAACGGCGATATTCGTGGAGACAACCTGCATGGTTATCTATTGTTGCATAGATATTGGGTGAGTCCCTCCGCTGTGCGAAGGTCGTAGGCGAAGAGTGCGGGGGCGAGCGCGGCGGCATCGGCAAGCTGGGGCAGGTCGTCCTGGAGGATGGCGAGGACGGCGGGCTGTGGGAGCAGTCCAGCGGCGACGGCGCGGAACGCGAGTGCGAAGACGTACGAGATGTACGGCATCCAGGCCGCAGAGACGAACGGCGTGTCGCCACCACCGAAGGCGCCGAGCGCGACGAGGGTATGCGAGACGGAGGTGTCGAATCCCAGTTGGCCCAGTACGCTGGCGAGCTTTTGGGCGTCGCCGCGCAGGTGGCTCACGGAGCCGAGGCGGTAGAAGTCCTCGTCGTGCGCGAAGCAGTCGCGCAGGGCCGCGATGCGGGCGGCCTCGTCGTTGACGGCCGTCGAGGTTGGGGTTGCGTCGGGACCGGAGGCCTTCATGAGGAGCAGCGGGCGGGTGAGTGAGTCGATGCCGGCGTCAAAGGCGAGGGCAAGCTCCGACGCGGCGCCGGCGGGGACGCCCACGTTCCATGGGTGAGCCACAAGTTGGGTCTGTGCCAACGCTTTCGCTTGACGGGACAATGAGAGGCCGGACGCGGGCAGTGCGCGCACGGCGGCGCCGGGCTCCGCGCGCAGGCGCTCGAGGACGGCGGCGAAGGTGGACTCGATGCGGGCGTTGCGGCTCGCGGTGGCGAGGGCCTCGAGCGCGGCGTAGGCGGCCCAGGCTTCTTCCACCGTAGCGTCGGCGAAGCTTACCTCACCGGGGGCCTCCGCGATGACGGCATTTGGCGCCGGGTGCGCGGGCGCGGACAGGTCAGTGAGTGGCTCTTCCGCGCGGGCGTCGATGATAAGTGGGCCAGCTTCCTGCAAAGAGGAAGGAAGTGCCAGGTCAACGAGGCGCTCCGGGGAACGAGCCGGGTCGTTCAAGGGCCAGGCCCAGACGAGGAGATCCGAAATCTCTTCTTCCTCTTCGTTGAAGGACAACTCGACGTGGGTCTCCGAGAGCGTGGCGCCGGTGATGAGCGGGGCACGCTTCACCGTCGCGATGGCAGCGTAAATGAGATCCGAGGCGGCAGATGCCTCGTATTCCACCACGCGGCGCTCGGGGGCTTGTGCAAGGTGGCGGGAGCGGGCGGCATCGTCAAGCGAGTCCAGGAAGTCCTCGTAAGACAACGTCGACCACAGGAGGTAGAGCTCCATGGAGGACTGCTTGCGCACCGCGTGGCGCAGCGCGCGGTTGGACAGGGAAACGTTGCGGTGTGACTGCGTGGAGCCGGCGGTCGAGGCGAGCGACTTCATCTTCTGGCGCTTATCAATGGCCACGAACTTGGCGAGCGGCAGCGGCTGCGGCGAGTATACCGTGAGCGCGGCATCCGCATCGAGCAGGCTGGCGTAAATGACCTGCTTATCGAAGGATTCCGTGGGTTCGGTGCCGGTGAGCTTCACGCGCGTGCGCAGCGTCGCGGGCGTCACTCGGAAATCGAGTTCGTAGCCGGCCTCGCTCGCGACCGTCTCCATTCGGGAGGTTTCCGTGGGCTCGAATTCGCGCGTGCCCTTGTCAAACACAATCGCCTTGCCTGGCGCCGAGGCGAGCGTGTAGCTAAACGGGGAGAGCTGACCAGCTGCGTCGATAAACCGGAAGCCGGTGCCGCGCGGACCTTCGTTCTTCGCGCGCATGTGGAGCGCCTCCGCGATGGAGAACACGCGCATATCCACCTGCTCGCCGTCGCGCAGCAGCCCCACCTCGTAGCGGCCGACCCAGGGGTCTTCGTAGAGGTCAGAGGGGAAAATCTCGAAGGTCCCCTCCCCTACCGTCTCGTCCGAAATCGGTTCGCGCTCGCCGCCCAGCGGCGCGTAGACGAGCTGAATGACCCACTCGCCCGGCTGCGTGATGGTCACCGTGGGCGACGCCTTAAACACCGGCCGGTGGTCGAGCCCGCGCGCGTTCGGCAGCGTCGCGACGTCCGTGCCCCACTCCCAGGCCGCAGGGGCGGTCACAGCGAAGTTCGCCGCGCTGACCTGCGGTGTGATGAGGGACAGCTCCGAGCCTTCCGATGCCCCCTCCACGTCCAGGTTCCAGGCCGCCCAGCCGTCCCATTCGCCGTGCGCGTGATGGGTCTCGGAGACCCCGGAGATCCCGGAGACCACCGTGCCAGCCGGCGCCAGCAGGACGTAGTGCGCCGGGAAGAGACCCTGTCGCGCGTCCACGACGCGGGCGCGGTCATCGAGCACGATGTACGGGGACTGTGCGGTCGCGCCGATGAAGGTGGCCTTAAAGTGCTCCCCCAACGCGAGATCGATGCGGGCGAACGGCTGTGACAGCGCCACGAGCAGTGGTTCTTCATCGCCCGCCGCGGCGCGCAGGACGCGCGTGGTGGTCTCCCCCTCCAGGTCCGTGACCGCCACGGTCCAGGTGTAGCCCGTTGTCGCAATCGCTGGGATGTCGATGGCGAGGCTGTGGGTTGAGTTGCTCCACGTCAGGTGCGGCATGCCGGTGACGAGGGCTTCATCTGCCGAAGCAGAAGCAGAAAATGTGGACGATTGATTAAGGCGGTTGTCCTGACTCATTTGCTCCATCCTAGGACAGCGGGCGCCCTTTTCCGCAACCCGCAGGAACACGAGGAAAGTCTAGTCATTCTCCCTAAAAATAGCCGCGCAAGACAACGATGTATTGGCCTAGTGCGTTCTGCGCGACGCCCACTCCCCCCACGCGCAGGCCCGGATCGAGCATCACCGCGTTATGGGTGGGCGAGGCTTGCCACTGCCGCACAGGCGCGTGCGCGTCCGGCCCCGCAGTCAGCGCGATGTTTTCAAACGTATCCGTGCCGGAATGCCAGATCCGCGTCCCGCCCTGTGCGTTGAGGTGGTCCGCCCAGCCCTGCGCGTCGTTCGCCTGCCGGACGTTAAAGGCCACCGGCGCGCGTCCGTGGCTCACGCGATATGCGTTGAGCTCGGTCATGACGGTCCCGCGCACGGCCTCCAGATCCGGCCGCGTCGCCCGGTACCCCGTCGCTGTCGAGGACCCTGCCTGCGAGGACAGCCCTGCAAAAGACGGCAGCTTAATCTGGGAGAACAGGCCGTTGACCTGCGCCATCACTGTCGCCACGACATCGTCCACCACGGTGGCCTGCGCGGGAGACGACACCCCCACGGTGAGCGTGGCTGCAAGTGCGGCTGCGGCAAGGGCGGGTGGGGTACGCATTAAATTCTCTCCGAGGTAGGTGGCTGTGTTCCTTGGTGTTCCGTTGGAAGTGTAGGCGAGCGAAGGCCCTCCCCGCACCGCAGTACGGAAAGGGCCCGAAGAAAAGTGAAGCTACTTGAGGAGCTTCTGGATGGCCGACATATCAATCTTCAGCATGCCGATGGCCTGCAGCGCAGCCGCCACGGCAGCGAGGATGGCCGCCATGATGCCGGCGCCCGCCAGGCCCGCACCGACAGAATCCTTCGAGGAACCGTCCTGCTTCGGCTGCTCGTTCTGCTTGTCGTCGTCCTGCTTGGAGTCGTCTTCCGTCCACCAGTTGTTGAAGACCAGCTTGGCAATGTCGGTGTTGTCAATGAAGTCGCCACGGACCGGGTCCGTGCCCTTCACTGCGGCCTTGATGTCCTCAGAGCCAGCGCCCTTGAAGAAGAACGGCACGACCTGGTTGGTGTGCTCCTTGGAGTACCACTCGTGGCTTGGCAGCGCGTCCTTGTCGCCGGCCATGGAGTTCCACTTTTCCTTCTCGTCGGCGCCGGAGAGGTAGCCCGTCTCGTGGTCAGCGGTGACAATGAGGAGGGTCTCCTCCCAGTTGGAGTTCTCCTCGACCCAGTCGATGGCGGCATCGACAGACTTGTTGAAGTCTTGGACTTCCTCGATCTCACGAGCGGAGTCGTTGGCGTGGCCGGTCCAGTCGATGGCGCCGCCCTCAATCATGATGGAGAAGCCGTCCTCATCCTGGCCCAGCACGTTGAGCGCACCCTTGGTCATGGTGGGCAGATCCACCACGTCGTTCTGCGGGTCGGAGTACGGGGTCTCGCCCTCACCGGCGCGGCCCTGCTGCAGCGTCGAGGCGACCTGCGGGGTGCCCCAGTACTTGGCGCCTTCCTCGACCTCACCAGCGGCAAGCTTGTCAAAGCCCTCGTTCGTCTCCACGAACTTCCAGTCGGTCTTTCCGCCTGAGAGCGCACCAAAGTCCTCTTCGGTGATGTAGTCGTAGGACGGGGTGGCCAGCAGCTGGTTCGAGTCATCGTAGAGCGGGTGGCCAGCACCCATGACAACGGAGAGATCCGAGTTGAGCATGTCGTGGGCGATCTCGCCGTACGCGTTGCGGTCCTTGTTGTGCGCCGCGTAGGCCGCCGGAGTGGCGTGGGAGAACGGCACGGAAGAAACGACGCCGGCGGACTTGCCCTGCTTGATGGCGCGCTCGGAGATATTCTCCTCCGCCATGCCGTAGTTGGACATGCCCAGCACGCCGTTCTTCACCTTGATGCCGGTGGCCATGGCGGTACCTGCTGCAGCCGAGTCGGTGATGACGCCTTCAGAGACGTAGTCGTGGGTAGCCCACGCCTGCTCCGGGTGGTAAGAACCGCCCTGGGAGAAGGTGGTCTGGGACAGGCGATTGAAGTCCTCGTAGCGCTGTACGGACTCACCCTCGAGCTCCTTCGGGCCCTCGGCGCTGAACTCACCGTCGACGAGGTACTTGGACTGGCCGGTCTCGTAGAGGTTGTTGTAGGCGATGTGGCCGTAGCCCATGCCGTCGCCGATCATGACGATGATGTTCTTCGGGCCAGCAGACTCAGCCGCCTGTGCCGGGGCGACGATGCCGGTGCACAGGGCAGCGGCGGCCAGGGTGGCGACGGTGCGGGAGAAAATGCGCATGAAAAATGTCCTTGGGAGTGCGAGAGTTGATAGCGACGTTCACCTCACGAGCCACTTGCCGTGAGCGAGACTCGCCTACCTTAAGAAACACACGCGACCGTCAAGGAAATGCGGTGGAAACTTCCGGTGAATTTCCGTGGAAGTACTACCAAAAATCCGCTGAGGGAAACGTAAGGGCTCTACCTGCACCACACCGTGGCGTTATAACGCAGGGCTACTACACTGTCTAAGCATGACTAACCCGAGCGAAAGCACAGCCCACCGCTATACCCCGGAGCTGGCGAACCAGATTGAAAAGACCTGGCAGCAGTACTGGAAGGATCACGGCACCTTTAACGCACCGAACCCCACCGGTCCGCTAGCTGGTGAGGGTGAGCTGCCCAAGGACAAGCTCAACATCCAGGACATGTTCCCGTACCCCTCCGGCGTGGGCCTGCACGTCGGCCACCCGCTGGGCTACATCGCGACGGATACGTACGCTCGCTTTAACCGCATGCTGGGCAAGAACGTCCTGCACACGCTGGGTTATGACGCCTTCGGCCTGCCGGCCGAGCAGTACGCCATCCAGACCGGTACGCACCCGCGCACCACCACGATGGCCAATATTGAGAACATGCGCCGCCAGTTGGGCATGCTGGGTCTCGGCCACGATCCGCGCCGCTCGGTCGCTTCCACGGATCCGGAGTTCTACAAGTGGACGCAGTGGATCTTCCTGCAGATTTATAACTCGTGGTTCGATGACAGGGCCCAGAAGGCCCGCCCCATCGCCGAGCTCATCAAGGAGCTCGAGGTCGGTAAGCGCAAGACCAAGGACGGCCGTTTCTATGCAGACCTCACGCCGGAAGAAAAGCGCGAGGCCGTGGACGAGTTCCGCCTGGTCTACCTGTCTAACTCCACCGTGAACTGGTGCCCGGGCCTGGGCACGGTGCTTGCGAACGAGGAGGTCACCGCGGACGGCAGGTCTGAGCGCGGCAACTTCCCGGTGTTCCGCAAGAACCTGCGCCAGTGGATGATGCGCATTACGGCGTACTCGGATCGCCTCCTCGACGATCTGGAACTGCTCGACTGGCCGGACAAGGTCAAGTCCATGCAGCGCAACTGGATTGGCCGCTCCCGCGGCGCCGAGGTCACCTTCCGCGCGGAGGGCCATGACATCAAGGTCTTCACCACCCGCCCGGACACCCTCTTCGGCGCGCAGTACATGGTGCTGGCCCCAGAGCATGAGCTTGTCGATGCCCTCCTCTCCCCCATTCCCTATGACGACGACGTCGATCCTCGTTGGATGTACGGCAACGATGACCCGAACGAAGCCGTTGAGCAGTACCGCCTCGACATCGCGGCGAAGTCCGACCTCGAGCGTCAGGAGAACAAGGAAAAGACGGGTGTCTTCCTGGGCACCTACGCCACCAACCCGGTCAACGGCCAGCAGATCCCGATCTTCATTGGTGACTACGTCCTGACCGGCTACGGCACCGGCGCCATCATGGCGGTCCCGGGCCACGACCAGCGCGACTATGATTTCGCTACGGAGTTTGGCCTGCCCATCGTCGAGGTCGTCGCCGGCGGCAACCTTGACGAGGAGGCCTACGTGGGCGACGGTCCGCGCGTGAACTCCGCGAACGATTCTGGCCTGGACCTCAACGGCATGGAGAAGGCCGAGGCCATCGCTTCCATGATCCAGTGGCTGGTCGACAACAAGGTCGGCCAAGAGAAGATCCAGTACAAGCTGCGTGACTGGCTGTTCGCCCGTCAGCGTTACTGGGGCGAGCCCTTCCCCATCGTCTACGACGAGGCCGGCGAGCCCTACCCGCTGCCCTACTCCATGCTCCCCGTCGAGCTGCCGGAGGTCGAGGACTACAAGCCGGTCTCCTTCGATCCGGACGACCGCGACTCCGAGCCGCAGCCGCCGCTGGCCAAGGCCCGCGAGTGGGTCGAGGTCGAGCTGGACTTGGGCCAAGGGCCCAAGAAATACTATCGAGACACGAACGTCATGCCGCAGTGGGCCGGTTCCTCCTGGTACCAGCTCCGCTACATCGATCCCACCAACGATGACGCGTTCTGCGACATCGAGAACGAGCGCTACTGGACGGGACCTCGTCCGGCGGAACACGGCGCGAACGATCCGGGCGGCGTGGACCTGTATGTCGGCGGCGTTGAGCACGCGGTTCTCCACCTGCTCTACGCGCGCTTCTGGCACAAGGTCCTCTACGACTTGGGCTACGTCACCTCCAAGGAGCCGTACCGTCGCCTCTACAACCAGGGCTACATCCAGGCTTATGCCTACACCGATGCTCGCGGCGTCTACGTCCCGGCCGCCGAGGTCGAGGAGAAGGATGGCAAGTTCTTCTACAACGGCGAAGAGGTCAACCAGGAGTACGGCAAGATGGGCAAGTCCCTGAAGAACGCCGTGGCTCCGGATGACATCTGCCGCGACTTCGGTGCGGATACCCTGCGTGTTTACGAGATGTCCATGGGCCCGCTCGACGCGTCCCGTCCCTGGGCTACGAAGGACGTCGTCGGCTCCCAGCGCTTCCTCCAGCGCCTGTGGCGCCTGGCTGTGAACGAAGAAACCGGCGAGCTCGCCACTAGTGACACCGAGCTCACGAAGGATGACCTCAAGCAGCTGCACCGCACCATCGCGGGCGTGCGTGACGACTACGAGAATCTGCGTCTCAACACCGTCGTGGCCAAGCTCATCGAGTACGTCAACTACCTGACGAAGACGTACAAGGCGTCCGCCCCGCGTGCCGCCGTTGAACCGATCGCGCAGTTGGTCTCCCCCATCGCTCCGCACATCGCGGAGGAGCTGTGGAAGCGCTTCGGACACGACGGCACCATCACGTACGTGGACTTCCCCACCTTCGATGAGAAGTACCTCGTTGACGATGAGGTCGAAGTCCCCGTCCAGATCAACGGCAAGGTCAAGGCACGCATTACCGTGGCTGCCGATGCCGCCCAGGACGATGTTGTTGCCACCGCCCTCGCCGACTCCAAGATCGCCAGCCTGGTCGAGGGTAAGAACATCGTCAAGCAGATTTACGTCCCGGGCCGCATGGTCAACCTGGTTGTGAAGTAAATCTGAGCCGCCCTCCCCTGGGGTGAGGGGTGGGCGGCAGTTCGGGGGAATTTCATCACGTGACTAAATAGGCTCGCGTCGAATAGGTAACAAAACATACTTTCAATAGCGCGCATGTTGAAGGTGCGGTACCTATAAATTATGCGACCGACATATACTTCTGGGCCGCCCGATGACGCGACGCTGCGCGACGTTGTCCGCCGCCTTGATATTGCTGAACGTGCTTTGAGCGATGCCCGCTCACAGCTTGCGGGTTACCTGGAGTCTGCATCCGTGACTCCTTCGCCGCCCTCAGAACCTCTCAAGCCTATTCCCCGAGTCCGGAAAGAACCTGCTGGTATCCCGGCTTTTCGGTCCAGCATGGGCTCGCCGCAGGCGCGCACACCACGCGATCGCGAGTCGACGCTCATCAAGGCTGTGGCGATCGGCGGCGGCGTCATCACACTCGCGGGCGTCGCTTTCCTCGTTGCAGTGGCCATCCAGGCTGGTTTGCTCGGCCCGGCTGGCCGCGTGATCCTCGCCTACATTGTGTCGGCGGCTCTGCTCGCAGCCGCGCACCGCTTCCGCGCCAAGGCTCCGGCCGCCTCCGTGACGGCGTTGCTCGCGACGGGACTCTATACTGCCCTCGCCACGACGTGGCTCATGGCTTTGGAACTCGAATGGATTCCGGTGTGGATCGCCCCACCGATCATGGCGGTGATTTATCTCGCCGTCGGCGCGTACGCGGTGCGCGTGAACCAGCGTGCTGCGACCGGAACGTGGCTCGCGGGCGGCGCCGCGGTCGGTGCGGTCACATTCTCTGCATTTAATATATATTATGCTGGGTCTACCCTAGTATTCCTCATACCGCTGATCATCGTCGGTATGGGCATTGCGCATAAAAACTACGGCATCAGCGCCATTGGTGCACTCAGTTCTATATTGGTGTACCTGAGTGTTGGCCGCCCCGATGTTTGGATATCCCTAGATGTTGTAACAGTAGAGGCTATAGTGACTGCAGTTATTCTAGCCGTTCTAGGTCTCAAATTCCGAATTTCGTCGCCATATCCAGATTTTAAAATACATTGGGGAGTCTATCCCGCCATCCTGGTCGTCGGCGCAGCCATCGTGGCAAACTCCATGTGGACGGTCTGGCTGGTCGCGGTCGTTACGGCTGGACTCCTCGTCCTCGCCCTGCGGGCCCCCTTCGGCTCTGCGGCGACGGAGACGAAGGTGACTCCTGCTGCAGACCTGTGCGCGTGGATGCTGCGCGCCCTGCCCATCGTTCTCGTGGCCACGACGGAGATCTCCGACATGGGGCTCGCACCGTCCGTATCCCGCAGTCTAGGACTGGTGGGCTTCGCGGCGTTCTGCCTGGCTGCGGTCCTCGTTGTCAACTACATCCGGGACAACCTCACCATTGCTATCTGGGCATTCTGCGCTCTCTGGCTCACGTGGGAGCTCGCCGAGCGCGTCCTCGGTTTCTGGTCGCGTCCCATCTCCACGGAGTTGTTCATTCAGGCGGCGTTGCTCGCTGTGACGCTCGTGGTGCTCACCGTGCTGCCACAGCGCCTTCCGCGGGTCGAGGAAGGGGGAGTAAAGGTGGTTGCGTTGCTCCTCGCCCTGTACCTGAGCATGCTCGCTGTCGTGGGCATCGCGCTGCAGCTGGGCGCCGTCACTGGCGGAACCGAGGTGGCCTTCCGTCTCGGCCATGCCGTGGTGTCCATCGGTTGGATGGTTCTTGCCGCGTGGTTCCTGCTCTCCAAGCACCTGGGACTCACGGGCCTCGGCGCGGCGCTCGCCATTGGCTCGGTGGTCAAGCTCGTCTTCTACGACATGGCGGCCATCAACGGCCTCATCCGCGCCCTCGCCTTCCTCCTGTGTGGCATCGTGCTGCTCACCATTGCGGTAAAGCGTTCCTCGCCGGAGGAAGCGAGCGCTATTTCGGGCGACTAGCCCAGAAGCCGATGCCGCCCAGCGTCTTGCGCGTGAGCATCTTGAGAGGCACGGCGATAAGTGGGCCCTTGGAGGCGTTGAGCAGCCGGTGCGGCGGGGCGGTGTGCATGACCTTGTCACCAAAGAATCCGCGCGCGATGCGGATGTAGTTGACCTGCGCTTCCTTGCTAAACGGGTTGTCCAGCTGCGAGTCGCGGCCCTCGATAAGCGTGCATAGCGCATTCACCTCGATACGGTCGTTGCTGCCGACTTCCTTGGCTTTCTTGTTGGTGAGGTTGAGCGTTAGCAAGTCCTGAACTGTGGACTTCTTGGAGCCGTTTCACCTGAAGGGGAGAAAAGCCCCGCTTACGCGGGGAAGGGTTGAGCTTCACAAAAAAGTAGGGTTCATCCCTGCCTTAGCGGGGAGATGCAAAGCCTAGTGGTGACTGTACCGCCGAGACATATTCGAGCCAACGTGGCAATCATCTTAACTATTTATTTGTAAAGCTTGCATGGTAGGTAATGTTTCGGTAATCTAATTTTTGTGACCGAACACCCTGAATCACTGACCAACATCATTGCATCACGTGCAGACATGAAGTTGGAGAATTTTTCGAAAGATGTTCGAATGTTGTGGGCCAAGTCTGGTGATGAGATGGGGTCGCTAAGCCTTGTCCAACACATGGCTGATTCTGCTGTGGTTGCGGCTTGGCTGTGGGACACATGGGTGGCGGATGCCTTGAAGTGCAATCTCAGTCGCTTAACTGGTTTGAACAGTTCAGAGGTAGGGAAGCTTTACGTATTTCTTGCTTCTGTCCATGACATTGGCAAAGCAACGGTCGACTTCCAGACTTTGGTGTTAGATCGTCCGCAATTTTCATACCTGGTTGATAACCTCCGTGAAGCTGGTATTGAAATCGATGAGTTATTGCCGCGAGTCCAAGAGCAGCGTTTTGTGCATGGAATACTTTCGGGAGAGATCCTGCGCGCATGGTCGAAATCCCGTGGCCTACTCAGCAGTAGGGCAGCCGCATTGGGCGACATTGTCGATGCACATCACGGACGCTCTAGCGACCCCCAGCTCTTTAAACCCGCGCGTCAACGACTGAAGCGCCATTCAGCACAGTGGCATAGCTTCCATCAAGAACTACTAGATGCATTCGCAGACGTCGCTGAGGTGTCAGACGTACTGCCTAAGCTGGCTGCTGTTGGACCACTGACAGGTCCACCGCAGGTGCTGCTGGCAGGATTGATCGTTATGGCTGACTGGATTGCCTCCAACGCAGATGCGTTCGGGTACGCCGTAGAAGCTGGTCTGTCGATACGCTTGCAGCAAGGTATTCAGTCTCTTGATCTCACGGCACCGTGGCGCTTCAGGGAGCTTCCAGAGGATGCGGGCGGATACTTCCGCGAAGCCTTCGGATGGCCACAAGACTTTGCGGTGCGTCCTGCGCAGCGTGCTGCTGCCCAAGTTGCTCACAAGATTGGAGCCTCCCAATTGCCCAGCATTGTTGTCATTGAGGCCCCGACGGGAGAGGGCAAAACAGAAGCAGGACTCGCAATTGCGGAGATCGTTGGTAAAGCTATCGGGGCACAAGGCGCGTTCCTGGCTGCACCGACGATGTCGACCAGTAACGGATTGTTTGATAGAGCCAGCGCGTGGGCTGCTAATTCGTCTGAAGACGGGGCGGTTGCATCGCTGTACTTGGCCCACTCGAAGAATCGGCTGCTCGAGAATTTTGATCAACTCCGATTTCACGGAATCGAATCTGAGCATGGCGGGGGTTCAGTCGTTGCGTCTCAATGGCTTAGCGGGCGTAAGAAGGGCGTTCTGTCGAACTTTGTGGTCGGTACCATCGACCAGGTGTTGATGATGTCGTTACAGATGCGGCATCTCATGCTTCGGCATGTTGGCTTAGCCGGCAAGGTGGTCATCATCGATGAAGCGCACGCATATGACATCTATATGTCGAGCTATTTGCAGCAAACGCTGCGGTGGTTGGCTCGTTACGGTGTGACTGTCATTCTTATGTCGGCGACTCTTCCGCCAGCTCAGCGAAAAGCACTGGTTGATGCTTATGCAGGCGAAGTTGTAGAACTCGGTGAAATGCATGAGCTTGAAGCGAGCCACGGGTATCCGCTCATTACGGTTGCGAACGCGAACGGAATGGAGTTCGTAGAAGTCGAGCAACGGCCGGTTGATCTCGTCGCCACTATTGAAGTCATTGATGACTCTTTCGAAGTTTTGGGGAAATTGGTCTCTGAAGCTGTCAGCGATGGCGGAGTGATCCTCATCATCTGTAACACCGTCAAGCGTGCGCAGGACGCCTTTGGATTCCTGAACGAGCTACTCCCAGAGGCAGTGGAGCTTCATCATGCAGCATTTATTGCTGCAGAGCGAGCTGTGCGGGAAGAAGCACTGCGCCGAGAGCTTGGTCCGACTTCGCATCGTGGTGCAGGACGTCCTGAATTGAAAGTTGTAGTGGCAACCCAG
This sequence comes from Corynebacterium sp. CMW7794, assembly GCF_001563605.1. NCBI lineage: Bacteria > Bacillati > Actinomycetota > Actinomycetes > Mycobacteriales > Corynebacteriaceae > Corynebacterium > Corynebacterium sp. CMW7794. Next base: position 7,357 of record NZ_KQ961762.1, on the reverse strand, counting down.
GTCGCAGAGCAAAGTCTGGATATCGATGCTGATCTTTTGATTAGTGATATTGCTCCCATGGATTCGCTTATCCAACGAGCCGGGCGTCTGCACCGCCACCAGCGCCCCGCGTCTGATCGGCCAGGCGAGCTGGCAGACCCGCGGATTTTGGTGCGTGGTGTTCTCCGGAGCGCTCCAGTACCTGAATTTGATGGGGGAGCGGCCGCAATTTATGACCCGCTGGTACTGCTGGCAACCTTTGCTCGTTTCCCGAAAAGTTTCGCGCGACCAATCGACATTGAGCCTCTTGTTCGCACAACGTATGAGCTGGTGGAACGTAAAGAAGAAGCAGTTGATGAGGTAGCACTCGAGTGGACAGATGCCTGGTTGGCGGCGGTAGCCAAGAGTGAGGAAAAGCAACAATCTGCTGTCTCTCGTTCGCGGACCTTTCAAGTTCCCGAACCACGTAGGGCTGGTCATATCACGGACCTATTTGTCATGCTCAGCGCGGACGAAGAAGAGAAAGCCAATGCACAGGTCAGGGATGCCGAATCAACGGTGGAGGTCGTCGTACTTGAGGGGACAGAATATGGGTATCGAGCCTTCGGAAGCGACGAGACACCCATCTCTGATCTAGGGGATGTGGATTATCGGTCTGCAAAGGAATTAGCTGCGCATTCCGTGCGGCTTCCTGCGCGAATGACGCGCCGCAACAGCGATTTCGATGCGGTAATCGAGGATGCCGTCAACCAAACGCCGACTGCATGGATGAAGCATCCACTGCTTAAAGGCTTGATCGCGGTGCAGCTTGATCATGCCGGAGAAGGAAAGCTTGGACGCTTCAAGCTCCGATATAGCCAGCGCCTCGGGTTGGAGGTGGAGGCTATGACATAGTGCGCTGCCTGTTTCTATCGCACAGTTAACGATTATTTGAAGAAAGGAGTAAAAGTGTATTCCCTCATTGAAGAACCATGGATTCTTGCGGTTGATACCACGGGAGAACCACTCAAGGTCAGCCTGCGTGAAGTCTTTGATGGCTCGCATAAGATCGAGCGCGTACGTGGTGATTCACCTTTGCAGGATTACGCAATCACGCGTCTATTGCTTGCTATCTTTTGGCGAGCCCACAGCGAAAAGATTGAGCTCACCCCAGGATCAACTTTTATTTTTGAAGACTGGTTTGAACGTACCTGGGAGGAAATATCCGGGCAGGGGAGTGACCCCCTGAGTGTGATGTATTTGGAAAAGTATGCAGAGCGTTTCGACCTCCTCGACCCGAATATTCCTTTTATGCAGGTTGCGGATTTGCAGCTGAAGGATGGTTCCACGCGTCCGGTGATCGGTTTGGTTCCTGAAATTCAAGATGATTTCTTCACTATGCGCGCCGGGGAGCAAAAGCAGGATTTGAGCCTAGATGAGGCTGCCCGGTGGCTGGTCTACACGCAGGCCTATGACTACAGCGGGATCAAGTCGGGCGCAGTTGGTGATCCACGAGTAAAAGGTGGAAAGGGCTATCCAATTGGACAGGGATGGACGGGGCTTACCGGAGGCGTCCTTGTACGCGGAGAGACTCTCCTGCACACCTTGATGCTCAACACGGTGCAAGAGGCTTTGCTTACTCCTGCGGATCTGCCGGTTTGGGAGCGTCAGCCCGACGGACCGGCAGAACGTAAGAATCCTTTCCCGCAAGGTGCTGCGGATATCGCGACGTGGCAGAGTCGCCGCCTCAGGTTGTTCGCCGAAGAACAGCGGGTAGTAGAAATTCTCGTGTGTAATGGCGACAAGATTCCTGACGCGGGTGCAAATGTCATGGTGGATCCCATGACTCCTTACCGCTGGTCAAAGAACAAGTCCAAAAGGAGCCTAGATGTCTACTTCCCACGGCCTTTCGACCAAACCCGCACGATGTGGCGCTCCCTTGATGCCTTGATAGTCGGCGAGACGGACGGAGGATTCGACGCGAAAGATAAACGGCCAAAGCGCCCCAGAACTCTAGATTCTCTGGCAAGTTTGTCGCAGCGCCTTGACGATGATGTCATTCCCGAAGTCCTTGATGTCGTTCTTTATTCGATTCAGTATGGTCCACAAGCTTCGTCGGTGGCAACGACATTTCACTCGGGCTTGAGTGTCCCAGTGCGGCTGCTGATCGAGGAAAATGTCGATCTCCGAGAACGCGTCCGCATCGCGGCTTCGCAGGCTAGTGAGGCAGGGAAAGCCCTAGGAATATTCCAAGGAAATCTGTTCCTCGCAGCAGGCGGTGAATATGAGTTCCGTGCGGAACTGACGGACAAGTTCCTCGCAGATCTGGAACCCAAATTTATTGAGTGGCTTCGTACGCTCTCGCTGCCGAGCCAAGATACCCTTGAAGCTATGGACCAGCAGCTTGAGCAGTGGCAATCCGTAGTGCGGAATGCTGCGGAGTCGATTGCTCGCGCCCAGTTGCGAGGCGCTGGGCCAAGGGCCTTGGCAGGTCGAATCGTTCCCGGCAACGATGAGAGTAGTCGCGGGCGGCTGGTTTCTGCCGGCTCTGCGTACGGGCAGCTGACCCAAGCTCTCAACAAGTCTCTGCCAGCCACGGTGAACAAAGCTGATACTCAAAAGCCGACCACTGAAACGCAAAAGGAGGAAATCGATGACTGACTCGGCAACAACTTCAGCCGAAATCGCATATGCACCACTGAAGCAGTCGGTACGTGAAACATGTGCCCGATTGCAAAGTGCGTACCTAGGGAGTTCTGACAGGCCCGCCAATGGCGCTGCTCGTGCCACTCTCGCCAACCTACGTAAATTTGCAGGCTCAAACTTGGAGAAATCGCCGTTGGCTCTGGAACAGGTTCTCCTGACTCTGGAACCTCGTCTCGCTCCTGAAGCGCTGGGGAAATCGGATTCCCCCTCGGCCTCCGAGTACGCAGCCTTTGCGGCATTGGTCTATTTCGCTATTCACATGCAATCGGCAACTGCTCCGATGCACGACCCGAAGGTCTCATTCGCACGCGCGTGTGGGCGTCTTTATGCGCTTGAGCTTTCTGGGTCCATTAAGCCGCGAGTAGATGCCATGCTTCTCGCGACTGATGAATCCGCACGTCTCGTGCACTTGCGCTCGCTTATCTCACTGCTACGAGCTAATGGCATTGCCTTTGACTACGGCCGCTTTGCTGAGGATCTTCGCGGACTACGTAATCCTGCTAAGCGCAGCGGAATTCAGCTCCGCTGGGGTCGTGACTTCGTCTATGGCTCTTTCCAGAAGTCTGCAGCTGAAACTGCAACTTCCTCATCCAACTCACCCGAAAGGAACTAATCATGTCTCTTATCGTTGATATCCACGCCCTTCAGACCATTCCGCCGAGCCTCATCAACCGCGATGACACGGGTGCACCGAAGACCGCCATCTTTGGTGGTGTACCGCGCCAGCGCGTTTCGTCCCAGTCTTGGAAACGCGCGATTCGTGGCTATGTTGAAGACAACGTGGATTCCTCCCTGATCGGTCTGCGCTCGAAGAAGCTTCCCGCTGAAATCGCTAAGGCAGTAAAAGCGGAATCTGATTGGGATGATGAAAAGGTTCTCGCTGGGTTGAAGGCTCTCTTCAAGGCTGCGAAAATCACCTTGGCGGATCCCAAGAAGGAAAAAGATCAAGACGAAGAAACAGATCCGGCCGACTTCCCGTGGCCGGAGACCGGCTACTTGCTCTTCCTGAGCAAGCCCCAGATTGAGCGCGCCGCACGAGAAATCATCGCCAAGGACGGCGAGGCCTTCAAAAAGAATGAAGCCGAAGATATTCTGGACACCCAGCACTCTGAGGACATCGCTATGTTTGGTCGCATGCTTGCCGATGCCCCGAACTACAACGTTGACGCAGCTGTTCAGGTCGCTCATGCCCTCAGCGTTCACGAGACACAGCCCGAATTCGATTACTTCACTGCTGTCGATGACGTGGTTGAGGACAATCACGAAATTGGCGCCGGCATGATCGGTACTGTTCAGATGATGTCTTCGACGCTGTATCGCTTCGCAGCCATCAACATCGATGGCCTAGAAGACAATCTTGGATCGCGCGAAGCTGCAATTGAGTCCGTGGGACACTTTATCGAAGCATTCGTGAATTCGATGCCCAGCGGTAAGCAGAACACATTTGCCAATAACACGTTGCCGGAGCTGGTTTTTGTTGTCGTACGCCAAGGCCGCTCTGTGTCGTTGGTGAATGCCTTCGAAGAGCCTATTACGGCGGTTGATGGCGCGGGCCGCCGTCGTGAGAGCGCAAATGCACTTGCAGCGGAGCATAAGCAAATCGTTGAGAACTACGGTTTTGAGCCTGCGGGCGCATTCGTTGTTGCTTTGGGCGATCTCGGTGAAAACTTCTCTGAACTCGCAGAATCGACAACTCTCCCGCGGCTGGGTGAACAAGTTAAGTCGCTTTTGCAGGAGAACTAGAATGAGCTATTCGCTACTTCTACTCCTAAAAGGGCCCATGCAGTCCTGGGGCGATGAATCCCGTTATCACACGCGAGCAACTGCATCTACGCCCAGCAAGTCAGGCGTTGTCGGGTTGCTTGCGGCGGCACAGGGCCGTCGTCGCATGGACCCAATTGAGGACCTTGCTGGACTGCGTTTCGCCGTACGTGTTGACCAGGCTGGCTCTCTAATGAAGGACTTTCAAACGGCACGGCCATGGCAAAAGAATCCTACGGACAATCCCAAATTGGTAACTCGCTTCTATTTGTCAGACGCTGCGTTCCTTGCTGCCGTTGAACATGACGACCGAGAGTTTTTGGAGTCAATCGCAGCTGCGCTGCGAGATCCGAAGTATCCGTTGTTCTTAGGTAGGCGTTCTTGCCCCGCGCCGGCCAACCTTTTGCAGGGAATTGTTGAAGGGACTGCAGAGGAAGCTTTGATGGGTGTTGAGCAATGGTTCGCAAGTAAGGCTCATAAACGCGAGCGAGCGAAAGATGTGAAGCTTCCCATCTATCGCGATGCTCGACCCGGCGAGCATGGCGATCGCCGCCAAGATGTGCCCATTTCGTTCGCTTCAAATCATCGCGAGTATGGGTGGCGTGAAGTTGTATTCGCAGGTTCTAAGGAGATTGAAAACCATGATGGTTCCAATACAGATCCGTTCTTTGAAGCGGTGATTAGGGCATGACCACTTTGACAAGAATTCTCCTGAACCCAGCGCGACGAAAGGGCCGTCGGTACCTTTCAGATCCTCAAGATTTGCATGCGGCGGTGCGTGCAGCTTTTCCACCGGACCTTGATGAATCAAATGGGCGAATCTTGTGGCGAGTCGATACGAGGGGACACGAGAATATCCTTTACATCGTTGGCCCAGAAGCACCTACGCCGTTGAACATTACGGAAGAAGCCGGGTGGGATACGCGGCCGCCACAGCTGGCTGATTATGACCGATTCTTGGACAAGCTTATGAACGGGCAGCGGTGGATGTTTGAGTTGGTTGCGAACCCGACTTACTCGGAATCCCGCGGTCAAGGAAAGCGTGGCAAGGTGAAAGCCCATGTTTCTCCGGAGCAGCAGCTCCAGTGGTTAGTCGGGAAATCATCTCGCCATGGATTTACTATCCGGGAAGATGCAACATCGGTTGTTGAGCGGAGCCGCCTTGACTTCTACAGGAACTATGAAGCGGGGCCGGACAATCGGAATCGCGTCCGTATTGTGACCGCGCGGTTCAGAGGAATCCTTCAGATCACTGATGTAAAGGTATTCCGTGAGACGATGCGCAACGGTATCGGACGTGGTCGCGGATATGGGTGTGGTTTGTTGACCTTGGCGTCAGTGGAGTCTTCGGAAAGTGAGTAAGTACCCGGGCGCTGAGCCGATAGAACGCCGTGCGCTTGCACGCATGGAAGATAGAATTTCTTTCCTTTACGTTGAGCGCGCGGTGCTTAACCGGGATGATAACGCGTTGACCATTATGGATGAACGTGGGATCGCCCATGTGCCTGCCACGCAGATTGCAGTTGTAATGGCAGGGCCGGGTACGCGTATCACGCACGCTGCTATGGCTTTGTTAGGGGACTCTGGGTGCTCCGTGGTTTGGGTTGGCGGTCGTGGAACCCGCTATTACGCGCATGGACGGCCTCCCGCGAAATCTGCGCGAATGGCTGAGGCACAAGCTACGATTTGGTCGCATCAGAGGAAAAGGCTTGCATGCGCCCGAAAGATGTACGCCATGCGTTTCCCTGGTGAGGATGTGAGCAGACTATCCATGGCCCAACTGCGTGGACGCGAAGGCGTACGGATGAAACGCGCGTACGCGGAATCAGCAAAGCGTGTTGGCCTAGAATGGGATGGACGACATTACGACCCGCACGATTTTGATGCTGCAAATCCAATTAATAGAGCCTTGACGGTTGCGTCTGCAACGTTGTACGGAATAGCACATGCTGTCATTGTGGGGCTTGGCTTCATACCGTCTCTCGGAATAGTGCATTCGGGCACCGATCGCTCGTTTGTGTTTGATATTGCTGATTTGTATAAGGCGGAATTAGCTATTCCTGCTGCTTTTGATGTTGTCGCAAGCGGAGTTGAGGATGTAGACGGCGCTACCCGAACGCATCTCCGTTCTTTGATAGTTTCATCTCGCTTAATGTCACGCATGGTGCGTGACCTCCAGTACCTTATGGAAGTTCCAGAGGCTGAAGCTTACGTTGATGCTGACCTCTTCTTATGGAGCGAGCTCGAAACAGTTGCAGCAGGAGTGAATTGGGATTCGAAAGAGGCTAGCTGGGCATGATGGTATTGGTTATTACCGCCTGTCCTGCTGGCTTGCGCGGCGACTTAACGAAATGGGTTATGGAAATTTCCCCTGGAGTTTTTGTTGGTCAGCCAACGGCGAGAATTCGTGATATCTTATGGGATCGCACTGTTGAATTGTGTAAAGACGGTCGAGCTTTGCTTGTTTATTCGACGGACAGTGAACAAGGAATGGAGTTTAAAACTCATCGGCATGATTGGGTGCCGACAGATTTTGATGGCTTGTCTTTGATGATTCGTCCTGCGTCCGCGGGAAAACGAGATCGCTTTGGAAACGGTAGACGTAGTGAGTGGGCTAAAGCTCGTTTTAAGAAGCAACGCCGCTGAGGTGGAAGCTTCTCGACGGAGTTGGATCTAGAATAGGCCGTGCACTGCTGTTGTTGCTGGTTGCGAAGTGTGCTCCCCGCGTGAGCGGGGATGAGCCCTCATCCCGGCGACGCTCCTTCGCCACCTCCAAGTGCTCCCCGCGTGAGCGGGGATGAGCCTAACCTCCGGTCGCTCTACTACCTCGGCAAGCGGTGCTCCCCGCGTGAGCGGGGATGAGCCGCCCGCCGTGTCATTGTCACCGCCCTAGAAGCCGTGCTCCCCGCGTGAGCGGGGATGAGCCCCACGA
>NZ_KQ961761.1:0-1949 GCF_001563605.1 Corynebacterium sp. CMW7794 | reverse complement strand
GCTCTTCCTACTGCCCCAACTTTGCAACAGCACCGATTCGAGGAATTGACCTTGATGGGATCAGTCAAGGTGCGCACCCCTACCCCACGCTCCTGAAGGTCATGGATCAGGTTGAGAGTGTCACGGACGGTGCGGCCCAGCCGGTCGAGGGTGTGGACGACAATGACATCTCCCGCGCGGGCTTGCTGGAGTCCGGGCCGATTCGTGGTGGATCCGGATTTCTTGTCGACGTAGATGTATTTATCCGCAACATCTTCTTTACGGAGCGCGTCGATCTGACGGTCGAGGTCTTGTTTTGCGGTGGAAACCCGGGCGTTACCAATATCCATGACCCACAGCGTGCCGGAAGTCTATTCTGCAGCAGGTTTTGCGAGTCAATTCGTTGGAATAGCTTGTGGAACAGTCCTCTCCTGGGGCTGTGTATTTTCAATTGGTTTCATTAAGGGTGTCTCACTTCCTTGGAAGTGGGACACCCTGATAGGTACGTGGGCCGCCACTGGCCTGGGCCGGAAGCTGCCGGCAATAGCCCTCACCTTTAAATCACGTCGGGAACACCGCCAACTAGGCGGCCGCTTCCTTCCTGCGCAGTGAAGGCCTCAGCCTGAAAGTGCAGACGACCTCTAGCAACAACGCCATCCCATGTTGAAGTTAGTTCAGCAACAACTGTATAGTTCAGCACATGCTGACTATTGCTTCTCGACTAGACGTGATGAACCGGTTGGGTCGGGCCATGGCGGATCCGACTCGTTCCCGCATTCTCCTGGCGCTGCTGGAGGGACCGGCCTACCCGGCCGCTCTCGCCCAGGATCTGGAACTGACGCGCTCGAACGTGTCGAACCATCTCGCTTGCCTGAGGGACTGCGGAATTGTTGTCGCCGAACCGCAGGGGCGACAGACCCGCTACGAGATCGTTGATGCTCATCTGGCGCAGGCGTTGAACGCGTTGCTGGATACCACCCTGGCCGTCGATGACAACGTCGAATGCATCGACGCCGGATGCGCCGTACCTGGGTGTGTCACTGGACAGGAGAGTGCGTAGTGGTAACCGGTCTACTGTCGGCGATTGGTCTGTTTATCGCCACCAATATCGACGACATCATTGTGCTCTCGCTGTTTTTTGCCCGCGGGGCGGGGCAAAAAGGGACCACGCTTCGGATTCTGGCTGGGCAGTACCTCGGCTTCATGGGCATCCTCGCGGCCGCAGTCCTGGTCATGCTGGGGGCAGGAGCATTCCTACCTGCTGAGGCGATCCCGTACTTCGGACTAATTCCCCTGGCCCTGGGACTATGGGCGGCCTGGCAGGCTTGGCGAAGCGATGATGACGACGATGATGATGCGAAGATCGCCGGGAAAAAGGTGGGTGTGATGACCGTCGCCGGTGTGACGTTTGCCAACGGTGGCGACAATATCGGCGTCTACGTTCCGGTCTTCCTCAACGTGGACACTGCCGACGTCATCATCTACTGCATCGTTTTCCTCGTCCTGGTGGCAGGCCTGGTCCTGCTGGCAAAGTTCGTGGCCACCCGCCCGCCCATCGCAGAAGTCCTTGAGCGCTGGGAGCACGTGCTGTTCCCGATCGTCCTGATCGGCCTGGGCATCTTCATCCTCATCAGCGGCGGCGCCTTCGGCCTCTAATAAGCCCATCCCGAGTGAACTGACCCCCATTTTCTGGACTGGGTTAATTCTAAATGGTTAGGGTCTTTGCGGGGGCCTGGTTCCGATACTGCATCGGGGCCAGGCCCTTGAATCGTTCTTGGAGGGTGCTGTTGCAAAGTTGGGCGGAGAGCAGCGAAGACTCAGTTTCTCATCCCCTGATGACCGCTGCGTGTGGGCGTTGTTAGGCCGTCTCGAAGACTCGATTGACGATCACCGCGTCCGGGTTCGGTTGCCCGTGAGGGCAAACATCGTGCCTTGCCCTTTCCGTAATGAGTGCATCGCTTCCATCCCTT
>NZ_KQ961760.1:0-2035 GCF_001563605.1 Corynebacterium sp. CMW7794 | reverse complement strand
TCCACTACGTGTCCACGATTTGCGGGCAACCCCAGTGTCGCGACGTGGGTGGCGTCGCGGATGTACTTTAACGACGGAGCGTGGATCTACATTCCGATCTTCATGGTCGTCGCGTGGGGTTTGGGCAAGCTTGGTGGCAGGGGAACGAGGTAGTCATGGAGACGTGGAGCCTTAATCACCCCGATGTAGGCCTTATCGAGGTCGAGCGTGGTTATGACGCGGAATTCAAGGAGCTCGATCCGTCGTGGCCGCAGGCCGTCCCGACTGGCGACGACGGGAATCCGACTCCCTATACGGATCCGCCTCTCGATGCCGATCTGCGCGAGCGCCTCAAGGCGTGGGCGTCCAGCCCACCGGTGCGTCTACGTGTGAAGGTCGACGGGGACGTGTGGGGAAGGTTTGATTCCGCATCGAACGGCCGGATACCGCTGCGCCGCCACAGCGGAAAGAAGCTTTCCTCAATGACCACGTCCGGCACCGCGCGCACGAAACCGCATCTTCGCGTGCAGACCAACATGTTCGGCGAGCTCCTCGACGTCGATTACCGCAACGGGACAGAGGTCGTGGAGTTCGAGCCGCCCGCGGGCTCGCGCGGGGCCAAGCGTCGCGCGGCAATGGAGTCGTCGACCTTCAAGCGCGTGGCGTTTCCCATTGCGACCGGTTTGGGCAAAGGCGGCTGGGCGCTCGCAGTTCTTGTACTCGGGCCGATCGTCAAACGATTTATCGGGTGGCTGCTGAGCTTTATCCCCGATGTTGATTTTCCGGACTGGCAACTGCCCTCGCCGCCGGCCGTCACACTGCCCGTGCCGCATTTCCCGCACATCGATCTGCCGACTATCCCCGTACCGGACTGGGAGTTCCCGGAGTTTGATATACCCGCGTGGCTCGACTTCCTGCTCGAGTACACGAAGATTTGGGTGCCGATTGTCTTGGGCATCATCTTCGCCATCACGGCGGTACGCAAGCACCGGAAGTCGGAGCAGAAGAAGGCGCAGTGGTCGGAGCTTGACGCGGATCGTGAAGATGGTGCCGAGACTCTCGAGGCCGTGCGGGGCGAGGGGCCGCACGGTGACAGTGCGCGGCGTGACGCCGACGAGTGACGTTGCATGTGCTCTTTTCTCCTGGCAGTAACGATTTGTCAAGAGCTTCACGAATCGTTAAGCGCTTGCTACTATGGAAAGTGAAGGTATGGTTCGATAAGGAAAGGGGCAGATCATGGACACTCGGGAAGGCGGACGTTTTAGCTCGGCGGCGAAAGCCGCTACGCCGCTCGCGCACGTCAATAAGCGTGAAGGCATTCTCTTGCTCGTGTTGGCGGCAAGCTCCGCTGTGCTCCTTGCGGTGAACTTTCAGGCGGCCAATTGGGAATGGGGTGGGCTCATCCGTGCCGTCGTGGTCGCGCTGTACCTCTTCGTTCTGTGCCTCGTAATTGTGCTGTTGCAACAGGCGAGGAAGGCTCATCCTCGAGGATTTATGACCAAGCTTGTTGCTGCCTTCGGATTTATCGTGGTCTCCTTCCTGTTCTTTGATCTGGTGTGGCCGCGGTGGGTAGACCCGCACGACACGCACTGGGCGGTGACCACGCTTGTCGCGGTGCTCTGCGCTGCGCCTGCGGGGTGGTGCGGTGTCTACCTGCTGCGCAAGGGGGAACTGTGGAGCTAAGCGAGGCACGCCAGGCCCTTGGCACCCCCATTCACTCGCCGGTGCGGCTCAGTGTCATGGCGGCGCTCAATAGCGTGGATTCGGTGGATTATCAGACCCTCAAAGACGAGTTGGGGGTGAGCTATTCGTTGCTCACGAAGCATGCGACGCTCCTTGAGGAGGCCGGCTTGTTAAAGATTTCAAAAGATTTCGAGGGGCGCACACCCGTGACACGTCTTCGACTCACTCGTTCGGGTCGCCGGGCCTTCGCACAGTACCTGGAAGCACTGGACCGCCTCGTGGCGGGGCTTACTTAAACAACGGGGTTATCTGGGATACGGGAAAGCCAGTCATGCAGGGCGTTGCCACAACATCCAGGAGTCCAATTGTTTCA
>NZ_KQ961759.1:0-75324 GCF_001563605.1 Corynebacterium sp. CMW7794 | reverse complement strand
CACAGGCACGTACGCGCCGGTCTTGACTATCGCACCGGCGGGCCACTATTGTGGCGCACCCCCACTTTTGGCGAGGCTTTTCGAAGTAACTCAGCTAGGGGAGATGAACAAAATTCTAGACCTTGCAGCGCGCCGACCGTATGATTCTGTCACCCTATTTAAATGGGTTGCGCATGATTCCCTGAAACGCGCGCCGAATCCCGCCAGGAATCGCTATAGTTAACACAACCACCACTATTGTGAGTCACATCTCGTTTAGAACTGTGTGGTCGTACAACTTCATACCTGATCTCACCATCTCTACGCCGGTCACGGAGGCGCTTGCTCGGCGCCCCTCACGGCCGTCGGTGCGCCCCAAGCATCTCTCCTCGTGACGAATCCTTGTGGGCGCACGCACCTCACAAGGAGTCTTGAACAACATGAAGAAGGTCCATCGTATCCGCCTCGCCGGCGTCGCATCCCTCACTACTCTCGCCCTCACTCTTGCCGCCTGTAGCAGCGGCCAGTCCGAGTCGGCAGAAGGACAGGATGGCGGTGAGGCTGTCGGCGGCCTCAACATTGAGGTCGATCCTGCGGGCGACTACAACCCGAAGGAACGCGACGAGCTCAAAGACGGCGGTGAGCTCACCCTACCCATCGGCGAGCTCACCGAGCAGATGAATGCGTTCCATGCCAACATGACAACCGATACGTCCACCATCTGGGGTTGGTACAACCCACAGCTAGCCCTCTACGACGGCAAGGGCGAATACACCCCTAACCCGGACTACATTACGAATGCCAGCGCCGAGACCAAGGACGGAAAGACCGTCGTCACGTACGACATCGTGGACAAGGCCACCTTCAACGACGGCACGCCCATCGATTGGAAGGCGTTCGAAAACACGTGGAAAATGAACAACGGCGAGGATAAGGAGATCTCGCCGAACTCGACCGACGGCTACGAACTTATCGAATCCGTCGAGCGTGGCGACTCTGACAAGCAGGTCAAGGTCACCTTCCAAAATGCTTACCCGTGGTGGATGGGCCTGTTCAACCAGGTCCTGCACCCGAAGGTCAACACTGCACAGCTCTACAACGAAACCTACTTGAACGAACTCCACCCAGAGTACGGCGCTGGTCCGTTCAAGGTGGATTCCATCGACTTCAACGCGGGCAACGTCACGTTCGTGCCAAACGAGAAGTGGTGGGGCGACGCCCCCAAGCTTTCTAAGGTCACTTACCGTCAGCTCGAGTCACAGGCCACTATCAATGCGTTTAAGGCAGGCGAAATCGATGCCGCCGGTGTCGCATCGAAGAACAACCTGACCGTGGCCGCAGAGATGGGCGATGCCATCGACATCCGCGCATCCATGCGCATTGCCAACATCCTGTTTACGCTCAACTCGCAGGCGCCGCATCTCGGAGACGTCAACGTCCGCCACGCCATCTTCAACGCGATTGACCGCTCCCAGCTCGCCGCCATCCGCTACAACGGCCTGGGCTACACTGAGGACCTACCGGGCTCGCTCACGCTGTACCCGACGCAGGACGGCTACAAGGACAACCTCTCCGAGGCCGTCACCTACGACCCCGAGTCCTCGAAGAAGCTGCTGGAAGAAGCAGGTTACGCGATGGGTGACGACGGCTACTACGCCAAGGACGGTGAGAAGCTCACTTTGCGTTACGTCCTTGTCGGAGACGACGAGGTCTCTAAGTCCACCGCCGCGGCGATCCAGAAGATGCTCAAGGACGTAGGTGTCGAGGTCACAGTGCAAGAGCGCCCGTCCTCTGACTTCTCTAAGATCGCCGAGGAACGTGACTTTGACATCTTCCTGTCCGCCATCGCCTCGTCCGACCCGTACGGCGTCGCGTACTTCGGCCAGACCTGGCTCTCCGACTCGGACCTCAACAAGTCCGGCACCGGCACCAAGGAACTGGACGAAAAGATCCGCGAGCTCCAGAAGATCGACAACGGCGACGATCAAATTGCTAAGGCCAATGAGCTCGAGGTTGAGGCGTTTAAGACCTACGGCCTCATGCCATGGGCCAATGGTCCTGCAATGACCGGCGTGAAGAAGGGACTCGCTAACTTCGGTCCCGCTGGCTTCGCCGTCATCCCGAAGGAAGACATCGGCTGGGAGAAGTAGACACTCCCCCACGCGTGCAGTGAGGCCCGCCAGCATATCGCTGGCGGGCCTCACTGCGCTTAAGGCGTCTGCTCAAATGCCAAATGCCGCCTCACCATAAGGTGAGGCGGCATCGGCAAGCTCTACGCAGCTGCGTTAGAAACTGGGGATTAGCCCAGGATCTTGGTAACGCGGCCAGCGCCGACGGTGCGGGAGCCCTCGCGGATAGCGAAGCGCAGGCCCTCGTCCATAGCGACCGGCTGGATCAGCTCAACGGAGATCTCAACGTTGTCGCCCGGCATAACCATCTCGGTGCCTTCCGGCAGCTTGATGACGCCGGTGACGTCGGTGGTGCGGAAGTAGAACTGCGGACGGTAGTTGTCCATGAACGGGGTGTGGCGGCCGCCCTCTTCCTTCTTCAGGACGTAGACGGAACCCTCGAACTTGGTGTGCGGGGTGTAAGCGCCCGGCTTGATAACGACCTGGCCGCGCTCGACCTCTTCGCGCTTGGTACCACGCAGAAGCAGACCACAGTTGTCGCCAGCCTCGGTGTAGTCCATCATCTTGCGGAACATCTCGATACCGGTAACGGTGGTGTTGATGGACTTCTCGGTGATACCGATGATCTCAACGTCCTCGTTAACGTTGAGGGAGCCACGCTCGACACGGCCGGTAACGACGGTGCCGCGGCCGGTAATGGTGAAGATGTCCTCGATCGGCATCAGGAACGGCTTATCCAGCTCGCGCTCCGGATCCGGGATGGAGTCATCGCAAGCCTGCATCAGGTCAACGATGGACTGAACCCACTTCTCGTCGCCCTCGAGAGCCTTGAGAGCGGAGATGTGAACGATCGGAGCTTCCTCGTCGTAGTCCTGCTCAGCGAGCAGCTCGCGGATTTCCATCTCGACGAGCTCGATGATTTCCTCATCGTCAACCATGTCGCACTTGTTCAGAGCAACGAGGATGTACGGAACGCCCACCTGGCGAGCGAGCAGCACGTGCTCGCGGGTCTGCGGCATCGGGCCATCGGTTGCAGCAACAACCAGGATAGCGCCGTCCATCTGAGCAGCACCGGTAATCATGTTCTTGATGTAGTCGGCGTGGCCCGGGGCGTCAACGTGTGCGTAGTGACGCTTCGGGGTGGAGTACTCAACGTGGGAGATGTTGATGGTAATACCGCGCTCCTTCTCCTCCGGAGCCTTGTCGATCATGTCGAAGGCGAAAGCGGTGTTCTCCTCCGGGTACTGGTCAGCCAGAACCTTGGTGATCGCTGCGGTGGTGGTGGTCTTGCCGTGGTCGACGTGTCCGATGGTGCCGATGTTAACATGCGGCTTCGTACGCTCGAACTTCTCCTTTGCCACTGTATGTCCTCCTGGACTCTATGGCGGCTGCGAACTTCGCAGCCACGTGGTTTGTATTGCCATTGGCACTTCGTACTTCTCCGGGGAGAAGGCCGTAAGCGCAAATGACGCTTTCTTTACGTGCCAGTTACACGATCCTAGATTTATGCCGCAGTTTTTTCAAACTGCCAAAATAGGAGGTAACCCCGCGCATGTAATGCGGACGTTGACCCTCGACAAGAATCTTTTGCTGGATCCTGGGAGGGTAACGGCCGGCTCAACATACCGCCTGTGAGGAGGCGATATATTCAGCGAACCGCTACCCCACCAGTGGCCACCGCCTGGCGCACGGACCCGAATTCGACTGGCACGACTCCGGGCCGCAAGGGTGCGACCGGGGTTAGGTGGCGGGGTGCGCTCTTAGTTCTTGGCGCCGGTGCGCTCTTCGATGATGGCGGTTGCCACGGAGGACGGAACCTCAGCGTAGGAATCGAACACCATCGTGAAGTTTGCACGGCCGGCGGTCGACGAACGCAGGTCGCCGATGTAGCCGAACATCTCGGACAGCGGGACCTTGGCCTTGACGACCTTGGCGCCGGAACGGTCCTCCATACCGAAGACCTGACCACGACGGGAGCTGATGTCACCGTTGACGGTACCCATGTACTCCTCCGGGGTCACAACCTCGACAGCCATGAGCGGCTCGAGCAGGACCGGCTTTGCCTTGGCAACGGCCTCCTTGAGAACCTGGGAGCCGGCGATCTTGAACGCCATCTCCGAGGAGTCGACGTCGTGGTAAGCGCCGTCTTCCAGGGTGGCCTGGATGTTGACCAGCGGGAAGCCTGCGAGGTAGCCGTACTGCATAGCATCCTGGATACCAGCGTCGACGGACGGGATGTACTCCTTCGGAACGCGGCCACCGGTGACGGCGTTGACGAACTTGTAGGTTGCGGCCTCGCCCTCTTCCAGGGTCTCCGGATCCGGATTGTACGGCTCGATGGAGACGATGACCTTTGCGAACTGACCGGAACCACCGGTCTGCTTCTTGTGGGTGAACTCGAGGGAGGTGACGGCCTTGCGGATGGTCTCGCGGTAAGCAACCTGCGGATTACCGATGTTGGCCTCGACCTTGAACTCGCGCTTCATGCGGTCAACGAGGACATCGAGGTGGAGCTCGCCCATGCCGCCGATGACAGTCTGGCCGGTTTCCTCGTCAAGCTCGACGGTGAAGGTCGGGTCCTCGGCGGCGAGCTTCTGAATAGCAATGCCGAGCTTCTCCTGGTCAGCCTTGGTCTTCGGCTCGATGGAGACCTTGATAACCGGGTCCGGGAAGGACATGGACTCGAGGATGATCGGGTTGTCCTTGTCGCACAGCGTGTCACCAGTGGTGGTCTCCTTGAGACCAATCATGGCGTAGATGTTGCCGGCGTCAGCCTGCTCGACCGGGTTCTCCTTGTTGGCGTGCATCTGGAACAGCTTGCCGATGCGCTCCTTCTTACCCTTGGTCGAGTTGAGCACCTCGGCGCCCGGCAGGATCTGGCCGGAGTAGACGCGGACGAAGTTGAGCTGGCCGTAGAACGGGTGAGCAGCAATCTTGAAGGACAGAGCCGAGAACGGATCGTGAACGTCCGGCTTACGGGTGATTTCCTTCTCCTCGTCGTTGACGTCATGGCCAACGATCTCGCCGATGTCGAGCGGGGTCGGGAGGTAGTCCACGACAGCGTCGAGCAGCGGCTGGACACCCTTGTTGCGGTACGCGGTACCACACAGAACCGGGTAGACCTCGGAGTTGACGGTCATCTTGCGGATGGCGCCCTTGATCTCCTCGAGGGTGAGCTCTTCGCCACCGAAGTACTTCTCCATGAGGGCCTCGTCGGACTCAGCAACGGTCTCGATGAGCTTCTCGCGGTACTCGGCTGCCTTGTCCTGCAGGTCGGCCGGGATCTCCTCGATAACCGGCTCAGCACCGGTCTCGACCTTGCCGCGCCAAGTGATGGCCTTCATCTCGAGCAGGTCAACGACGCCGTCAAAGTTGTCCTCAGCGCCGATCGGCAGCTGGAGAACGAGCGGCTTAGCGCCGAGGCGGTCGATGATGGTCTGAACGGTGAAGTAGAAGTCAGCGCCCAGCTTATCCATCTTGTTGACGAAGCAGATACGCGGAACGTCGTACTTTGCAGCCTGACGCCAGACCTGCTCAGACTGCGGCTCGACGCCTTCCTTGCCGTCAAAGACGGCGACAGCGCCATCGAGGACACGCAGGGAGCGCTCGACCTCGACGGTGAAGTCGACGTGACCCGGGGTGTCGATGATGTTGATCTGGTTGCCGTTCCAGAAACAGGTGACAGCAGCGGACGTAATGGTAATGCCGCGCTCCTTCTCCTGCTCCATCCAGTCAGTGGTGGAAGCACCATCGTGCGTCTCGCCAACCTTGCGGTTGATACCCGTGTAGAACAGGATGCGCTCGGTGGTGGTGGTCTTACCAGCATCGATGTGAGCCATGATGCCGATGTTGCGGACCTTGTGCAGGTCCTTAAGCACTTCTTGTGCCACGGTGTTACCCCAACTTCGTTAGTCGTGGACGCGCCCAGTCCGCCCGGCCCAGTGCCAAGGTTTCCAGCCACGTCGCTTAAGTGGATGTGTCTCGTTGTAAAATTTTGCCACTAAAGCGCCGTTTTAGCAGCCCGTAGACCGCTAAAAGTTTAGTAGCGCCGGTAAGCAGCCGCCCGTCAAACAGTGAGTGTGGGTGGCAAATCACAGCCACTCACCGAGAGTGAACCCACTGTTAGCACAATGGCCCGAGCAACGAACTCCAGTATAGGGACGCCTGCGGCATGCGATCGGCAAAGCCGACGCAGCACGGGCGAAATGTCGTTGCTCGGACCATAGGCATGGGTACCGCGAGATTACCAGCGGTAGTGGGCGAAGGCGCGGTTGGCCTCAG
This sequence comes from Corynebacterium sp. CMW7794, assembly GCF_001563605.1. Classification (NCBI taxonomy): domain Bacteria; kingdom Bacillati; phylum Actinomycetota; class Actinomycetes; order Mycobacteriales; family Corynebacteriaceae; genus Corynebacterium; species Corynebacterium sp. CMW7794. The sequence continues at coordinate 68,935 of NZ_KQ961759.1, read as the reverse complement.
CCATCTTGTGGGTATCCTCGCGACGCTTCACGGAAGCGCCAAGGCCGTTGGAGGCATCCAGAATCTCGTTGGCGAGACGCTCGATCATCGTGTTCTCACGACGCTGGCGAGTGAAGGTGACGAGCCAACGCAGGGCCAGGGTGTTGGCGCGTGCCGGACGCACCTCAACCGGGACCTGGTAGGTGGCGCCACCGACGCGGCGGGAGCGAACCTCGAGGTCCGGGCGAATGTTGCCCAGGGCCTTCTCCAGGGTGCCGACCGGATCGGTGCCGGTCTTCTCGCGGCACGCCTCGAGAGCGCCGTAGACGATACGCTCGGCGGTGGACTTCTTGCCGTCCAGGAGGATCTTGTTGACGAGCATGGTGACCTGCTCGGAGTTGTACACCGGGTCCTTGACTACAGGACGCTTCGGAGCAGCATTCTTACGCATTGTTTACTGTCCCTTCTTGGCACCGTAACGGGAACGGGCCTGCTTGCGGTCCTTGACACCCTGGGTATCCAGAGCGCCGCGGATGATCTTGTAGCGGACACCCGGAAGGTCCTTCACACGGCCGCCACGCACGAGCACCATGGAGTGCTCCTGCAGGTTGTGGCCCTCGCCCGGGATGTAGGCCGAAACCTCGATGCCGGAGGAAAGGCGAACACGAGCGACCTTACGCAGTGCGGAGTTCGGCTTCTTCGGGGTGGTGGTGTAGACGCGGGTGCACACGCCGCGACGCTGCGGCGAGCCCTTCAGCGCAGCGGTAGCAACCTTCGTGCGCTTGTCATGGCGGCCCTTGCGGACCAGCTGCTGAATAGTTGGCATGTATCTAGTCTTTCTGTATGACTTATCGGCTTTCCTGACCAAACAAAACGCCTAAACATGCAAAAATGGGGGCTCTTTTCCGGGGCCCTGCCGCATGTCCAGGTCGTCCGTCAGCCGGAACCGGCCGAGGTATCGATCAGACTTTTCGCATCACGCAAGATGCGAAACCTCCCAACACTTTAACAGCCAGCGGCCCAACTACCAAAACCGTCGCAGGAGGGCTCCGTGCGACACGCCCCGCTTTCCGATGCCGCCCCTACCCCAGCGTCTCCTGCAGCTCCAGCGCCAGCTCTGTGAGCGCCGCTTGCCCCGACTCATAGGTGCCATCCGCCGGCACGACCGCAAGCGCCACACCGATCTCGCCCTGCGTGCCCGGCACGAGACCGAATTGGCGCACAAGGTAGCGCCCACTCTCGTCCGGGCCCCAGCCGCCCTTGAACCGCGTGCCTGAAATCTGCCCCAAGCCGTAATCCTGCCCCGCCACGATGGAGCCCATCGCGGCGAGTACTTGGTCCGCGCCCGTGATCGTGGGCAATTGCCGCGCAAAGGATGCCTGCGCGGCGGTATCCCACTGGGTTTGCCCAAAGGCGCTAAAGCCCGGGCGCGTGACCTCTGGATTGACAACCGTCGCCGTGTCTCCGGCCGTCGCAAGGATGGAGCCGACGGCGGTGGCGACGGCATCGGAAGCACCGAGCATGGCCCACAGGGCTTCGGCCGCTGCGTTGTCAGAAGCCGTGATGGCCTGTCGCATGGTGCCCGCAGCACTGGGGTCCGCGCGCAGGGCCGCGATGGCCAGAGGCACCTTGATGGTGGACCAAGCAGGCTGCACCCCGGCGAGGCTGCCCGCCTGCACTGCGGGCGCCCCATTTACTGGCGCCACGGCGAGCGAGACCTGCGCGCCCGTGCGCGCCTCGACGTCCGCGGCAAGCTGCGTGAGCGCCGCCGCACTATCCGGGGCTGGGATGGAAGCCATAGTGTCATTCGCTTGGGCCTGCGACGTGGGCTCCGAGCTCGGCGCCGCGGTGACGGTGGTCGTGCGAACCACGATAGCGCTCGTGGTCGGCCCGCCCGCGCCACCGGCGCTTCCCGCCAGCGCGCCCGCAGCGACGAGCAGGGCAGCCACGCCAGCGCGCGAATTAAGAGATGTAGACGTGCGCACTATTGCCGCCGGTGCAGTGCACGTAGGACCCGTTGTCATAGCAGCTCATCGTATAGGTGTACCCCGTCACCGGGCTATAGGTATTGACCACCGTCGTGCCGGAAGTCTTGCCACCCCGCGCCGCCACGAAGTCACGCGTGACAGCCAAGGCAAACGAATCCGAGGTCGGGCCCGCCGTGTACACGTTGGCGTAGCTGCCCGCCGGACTGTTATTGACCGCGCCGACGCTCACCGGGCTCAGCCCCGCCGGGAGCGAGGGATACGCGGGACGGCTCGGTGCCTGGGCCGGTTGTGCAGGCTGCGCGGCTAGCGCCGGCTGGGCCGCGTTCGCCTCGCCACCCGGCGCATCCGTGGCCGTCTCGGTGACGTAGACGACTTCATCGGCAGCCCGGCTGGCGTTATACGCGCGAACGCCAAAGAAGCCCGCGATGCCAAGGATAAGCAAACCCAACAGCAGGCTCACGATGATGAGCGCAATCTTCGTGCCGTTGCCGCCCTGCTGCGGCGCGGGCGCGTACGTCGGCGCATAACCCTGCGACCCATACCCCGACTGCGCGTAGCCCTGCTGGCCTACGTCCTGGGGTGCGTAGCCAGCACCATAGGCACCGCCAGCAGCGCCGGCAGCGGAAGCACCCGGCGCGGCGGCGTCGCCGGCACCAACCGGCGGGAACTGAGTGGTCTCGAAAGAGTCCGAATCATGCGAAGGGAACGAGGGAGATTGAGGAGAGGTAGTCACCCTCCTGGTTTATACCCCGCCCCCGATATGAACCGCCTTTATGTGCAGCGTAGGGCCGATAGACGGTCTTAGAGTAACCAACGCCACGGGAACCATCTCACCCACCCAAAAGCGGCCCCTACGGCCGAGATAGGCGCAAACACAAAATGCGGCGGACCGCCCCACCCGCACTACTCACTGGGCGGCGTGATTGTGAACTCGACGGGCAAGCTCACCGCCAACTATTGGCTGGCCGAGGTCTCCTCTCCGGAGGCCGACCGCTCCCCCGTGAAGGCGATTTCCGCATCCATGATCTAGACATGCTCTCCGGCTACTGCACGACGAGGCCACGCGCCCGGGCGGGGTGGGCTTCGACCCCAAGGCGCTGCCGGAGCCCTGCCGCAGTTCGCCGGCTGCACGCCGGCAACGGCTGCGCGCATGTGGAAATCGCTCGCGCTGCTCGACCACGCCGCGCGCCTACGGGACCCACGTGCAGCTGCGCACGACTCTATGGGCGAACGCCATCATTGAACGCCGCCTGGAGCAGCTGCGCGAGCAGGTGCGGCTTGTCTTCGGTGCGCTGCCGGACGACAGCTACCCGGAGCTAATGGTCCAGCACACCCGCGACGTCGATGCCGCCGACTACTACAGGCCGGGGCGCGCCTCAGCGCTCGCGGGCTGAGGCGCGCTGTGCGGCCTCCCACGTGGCCGCGTCCCACACCCACGACAGATCCGCCGCGACAGTCTGGCGCGCAAAGTGTTCGCGCTCCTGGGTCTCCCAGGTCTCGAACCATTCCGCGTAGTCCGGATCGCGCTCGAGGGCGCGGGCGCGGCGAGCCTCGCGCGGGCCGTCGATAAAGAGCGTGACCACCCCGCCGCGCTCCCGGGCGGCGGCAACGGAATCCTCGGTGATGGCACCGACGCCCTCCACGATGAGGTCATCGCGTACGTCGAGTCCTGCCCATTCACCCGGCGCGCTCGCCTCCCAGTCCCAGCGCCAGTAGCCCGGATTGTGTTCGCGCAGCACCTGCGAGGTCACCATCTCGGATCCTGCAGCCAGCCCTCGCCAGCCGGGATAGAACTCATCGAGGTGCACGACCCTCCACCCCGTGCGCTCGGCCAGGGAGGCCGCGGCCCACGTTTTGCCGGCGCCCGAGGGGCCGTCGATGAGCACCGTCATGGGGCGCATCGGCCGCTTGCGCGAGGCCGCAAGGGTGAGGGTATCGGTCAAAAGTCGGTCAAGTTGACTGTCAAAGTCCATGTTGTCCGCGCGAAAGGTTTCGCGCTGTCCATCCTTTGCGTGTACGGCGCGCCACCGCAGGCATGCGGTGCCGCACCAGGGAAGTCGTACCTGCCAGTCTAAGGGACTTAAGTCCCCGCGCGCTGCGGCTTAACTATCGCTAGAGGCCAAAGAGACGCCACGTTCCGCAGGCCACCGCAATGATGACGGGCAATGCCGCCGCCCCCACGGCTGCGGCCATGACCCACCAATCGCGGGCACGCAGGTGCGAGGCCACCGCCCACGTTCGCACCCGGCCGCCCGGGGCTGGGCGCCCAAAGCCGCGGGCCTCCATCGCTGTGGCGAGCTTGCCGCCGCGGCGCAGTGCGAGGACGAGCAGGCTAAAACTCATGGTGGCTAGGTGCCGGATGCGCCCCACGTCCGCGATGCCGCGGGCACGCCGCGCGCGAGCGAGCGAGTCCCAATCATCCTTAAACAGGGTGAGCATGCGCACGCCGGCGACTGCGCCGATGACAAAGCGGGAGGGAAGGTGCCAGATTTGCGCGAGGCCGTCGCCCAGCTCCGTGGGGTCGATATCGCGGGCCAGCACAATCACCGGCAACGCGACAGCAAAGACACGCAGCATGATGGCTCCCGCCAGTCCCACGGAATTCTCACTGACGGTCACCAGCCAGAAGGAGAAGTAGACCTCACCGCCCTCCTTGCCGTAGAGCAGCATGGATATCCCAGATAGCGGCGCGATGATCCACAGCGGCAGCGCCGCGCGTACCAGCCGGGACCAGCTCATCCCGCACAGCGGAGCGAGAAGCACCGTCACCGCGACGGACACGGCGGCCGAGAGCCAGTCAATGGTCAGCAAGATCGGTGTGGTGACCAGGAACGTCGCCACCAGGCGCGTGAGCGGATTAACGCCGCGTACGAGGTTAGGCATGGGTACTGCCTCCCGCCTGGCCAGTGTGCGCGCTAACGGTCACGCGGTGGTCACCCAGCGCCGCCAAGAATAACGGGTCGTGGGTAATGGAGACCAGCGTCGTGCCCTCGTTCGCGAGCTCACGCAACATGCGCACGAGCTCTGCAAAAGTCGTGGGATCCTGGCCGAAGGTGGGCTCGTCAAGCAGCAGCACGGACGGCGCGGCGACGAGCGCCGTAGCCACCGAGAGCCGGCGCTTCTCTCCGCCGGACAGAGTAAAAGGGTTTGCGTCCACGAGGTGGGTAAGCCGCAGGCGCTCGAGGAGCTCGCCCACGCGCGATTGAGAGGCGGCATCGGAAGTACCCATCACGCCCGGACCGACACGCATCTCTTCGCCCACGGTGCGGGCGACGAACTGGTGCTCTGGATTTTGAAAGACGACGCCCAGGCGCTGAGCCAGGTCGCGCGAGCGCCACGTCGAAGGCTCGCCGCGCAGCCCGCGCCGCACGGACTCGGCCACGCCAATCTCCCCGCCGCAGCTGGGAAGCAGGCCCGCCATGGTCATCAACCACGTGGTTTTCCCAGAGCCGTTCGCACCCGTGATGACGGTGGAATACCCCTGCGGGACACGCACACTGCGGGGCGGGCCGAAACGCGTCACAAGGTTGTTCGACCACAGCGCGGCCTCGGCATCTGCCGGGGCGGGCACGGCGACGGGCAAGCCGGTGACGGCGCGCGCGGCCGTCACCGCTCCGTATGCGCCGTCTTCGACGATGCGCCCCCGGTCCAGGCGCACCGCGCGATCCAGCAGGCCGGACCACGCGGAATACTGGTGTTCCACCACGACCAACGTCGCTCCCGTGGCACGGACGATCCGCTCGACGGCCACGACCACGTCGCGCGCGCCCTGTGGATCGAGGTTGGCCGTCGGCTCGTCAAGCAAGATGAGCCCGGCGCCCATGGCAATGACTCCGGCGAGCGCCAGGCGCTGTTTCTGTCCACCGGACAGGCGTTGGGTGGGGTGGTCAAGCGGCACATCCAGGCCAACGAGGTCCAGGGCGTGTTCGACGCGCGGCCATATCTCCGCGCGCGGTAGGCCGAGATTCTCGCAGCCAAATGCCGCGTCGCGGCCCACAGTGGCCGCAATAACCTGCGATTCCGGATCCTGGAGAACGAGCCCGGCCGGGGTCTGCGGGTTCAAGGTGAGGTGGCCTACTTGCTGCCCGTCCTCGTCGCCACCAAGAACGCCGGCGAGCGCAGCCAAGAGCGTGGATTTACCGGAACCGGAATCCCCGCACAACAAGACTCGCTCGCCTGGGGCGATGTCGAGGTCAATATCGTCCAATGCGGGGGTCGCGCGGCCCGCGTGGGTCCACCCGAAGCCGCGCAGGGTGATCTGAGTCGTCATAGACAAGCAAAAACTACGCGGCTACTTGGCGCGGGCTTCGCGGCCTACAGCAAAGCGGTCGAGAGCACCCGTGGCCGCCAGGGCACGCGTTAGCAGGTGGCCGACGACGCCGGCCAGGATAGCGCCCGAGATAATCAAGCAGACCAGGTAGATGATGAGGAACTCCGGTCCTTTAGCCAGGTTGCCGGAGGTAAACAGCTCAAGGCACCACGCGCCAACACCGGCGAGTGCGCCGCCAAGCATGGCGATGCCCAGGCCGAATCTGCGGTATGCGAAAACGATGAGGACAAGCTCAATGCCGATGCCTTGGGCGAGGCCCGAGTAAATGGTGGACCAGCCCCATTGGCTGCCCATCACGGCAGAGACCGATGCCGCGAGCACCTCAACGTAGAGAGCCGCACCCGGCTTGCGGATGATGAGCGCGCCCAGCACGCCGCCAATCAACCAGATACCCGTGGCCAGGCCGCCTAGGCCCGGCGTGAGGGCATCCATGGCCATGTACCAGGCGTAGCCCACAGAGTTCCAGAAAACGAAGATGAGGCCGCAGGCCACCGCCAGCACGGTGGCGACAATGATGTCCACCACGCGCCAGCGCAGTGAGCGGCGCGGGGCCGAAGTAGTAGCGGTTGCGGGCGCAGATGTCGCGCTCATGATTCCTCCCTTATCGCCGGCATTATCCGGATCAGGTTCGACGGTTCGCCGATGCAGCACTGAGCGAGTCCATGTCACTCGCTAGCTGCTGCGGCATCTCAGCCCCGCCTACGCGGAGCACCCGTGTCACGTGTGAAATTTAAGTGGTGTTTGCCCCCATCACTTAGCCAAATCCGGCGATGGGGTGGAAAACATCTTTATCTTAACAGCCACCACTCCCTCGAAAGCACGTGGATGGGGCAATAGCTGGCAACAGTTTTTCTTCACGCGCTAGCAAGATTTTGTGCCCTTTGATAGGACACGCTGAGAATTTCGCCCATGTCGCGCACCATCATTCCAGACTTTCATCGCAACAGCATGCTTACGGGTGCTTTCTTTCGCCTCAGCCGTAAGCCGTGCGGCTTCTTCGCGCTGCTTGTCCGCGCGTGGATTTAGCTCAGCGCTATTGGAGGGGAAAATGACTTCAACCACGATGTTGAGTTCGTCTGGGCTTACTCCTGCCTAATAGGCCATGGTTTCCCGGATCTCGTCGGCGGCATGGGCTAGTCGCTTAGTCTGCGACACAGCTCCCAGCTCGGCGCATTCCAGCACCCACACGTCACTCGTGCCTCCTTCTGCGGTAACTGTGTACGTCTTGGCCATTATCTCCACCCACCCTTTCCTCGTTCCTGCGCACATTGACCGAAGACCTTTTTCGCTGTCACATCGTCGATCTCGCGGTATCTGCCGAGCGCTCGGGTGGTGTTGCCCTCCCGGTAGGCATCATGGCGAGTAAGGGCGATTTCCTCAAATTCAAGACTGCCTCGTTTGGCTTCATCCTTCAGCTTTTGATGGCAGCGGAGTGCTTCATGCCCATCAGTCGACTATCGATGTCTATTGCGAGTAGACATTCCCAAAGATGGTAATTCTGCCCTATTTCGGTCACAGCGCAGCACAAAGCCCCGGCTTTCCCTGCCACATGCGGTGGCGAAGGAAGCCGGGGCTTCGCGAAATTAAAGCAAACCAAGCTTGAAGTGCTGGCCCGCCTGGCAGTGGCGCCAGGCAGGGCTGGGGCGAGAACTAGAAGGTGAAGTCCTCGTCCAGCGGGACGGAGGCGCCGGTGAATTCACCGAACCCGTCGTCGCCGTAGATGGAATCACCGTACGTCGGGATGGAGTATGCCGCGTTGCGGGCAGCCTCCGTCGGCTTGACGGTGATGTTGCGGTAGCGCGAGATACCGGTACCGGCCGGGATGAGCTTACCGATGATGACGTTCTCCTTCAGGCCAATGAGCTGATCGGAGCGCTTGTTGATAGCGGCGTCGGTGAGGACGCGGGTCGTCTCCTGGAAGGAGGCGGCCGACAGCCAGGACTCGGTGGCCAGCGACGCCTTGGTGATACCCATGATCTCCGAACGGAGCTGGGCGGGCTCGCCGCCCTCGGCGACCTGCTTGGCGTTGACCTGCTTGGCCTCAGAGAGGTCAACCAGCGTGCCTGGCAGGAACTCCGTGGAGCCCGCGTCGATGACGGTACCGCGACGCAGCATCTGGCGGATGATGATCTCGATGTGCTTATCGTGGATGGCCACACCCTGCGTACGGTAGACGGCCTGAACCTCGTCGATGAGGTGCTTCTCAACACCACGGCGACCGAGGACCTCGAGGACGTCGTGCGGGTCAGCCGCACCGCGCATGAGGCGCTCGCCGGTGGTGACGTGGTCACCATCGCGCAGAGAGCGCTCAATCATGGCGTCCGGGTTGGACTCCATCGGGCGACGGACCTGAGCCAGGCCCTGGCGCTTCGACAGCTTCTCGTAGACCACATTGTCCGAACCGTCGTCCGGGGTGATGGTCAGCGTCCAGAAGTTGCCCTCATCAGAGAGGGAGATCGTGCCGTCGACCGAAGCGATCGGGGCGCGGTTCTTCGGGTTACGAGCCTCGAAGAGCTCCTGAACACGCGGCAGACCACCGGTAATGTCGCCACCGACACCACCCTGGTGGAACGTACGCATGGTGAGCTGGGTACCCGGCTCACCAATGGACTGGGCGGCGACGATGCCGACGGCCTCGCCGATGTCGACCAGCTGGCCAGAGGCCATGGATTTGCCGTAGCACTTCGCGCAGACACCGGCCGGGGTCTGGCAGGTAAGCACGGAGCGGACCTTGAGGTCGGTGATGCCAGCGTCGAGCAGCTTCTGGGTGAGCTCCTCGGTGAGGTCAGAACCGGCCTCGGCGATGACCTCGCCGGCCTCGTTCTTCACGTCAGAGGCAACGACGCGGCCAGACGCGGAGGTCTCCCACAGCTCGTGCATGACGACCTTGTCGCCGGAAACCTCGCCGATCGGGACGCGAACGCCCTGGCGGGTGCCACAGTCCTCTTCGCGGACGATGACGTCCTGCGCGACGTCGACCAGACGACGGGTGAGGTAGCCCGAGTCGGCGGTACGCAGTGCGGTATCGGCCAGGCCCTTACGGGAGCCGTGCGAGTTGTTGAAGTACTCGAGAACGGACAGGCCTTCGCGGAAGGAGGTCTTAATCGGACGGGTGATGTAGTCACCGTGCGAGTTCACGACCATGCCCTTCATACCGGCCAGGGTCCAGATCTGACGCATGTTACCGGCAGCACCGGACTTCACGATCATCGGAATCGGGTTGTCATCCGGGTAGAGGTTCTCGACCGCGTTACCGACCTCGTCCGTGGCGTTCTTCCACAGCTCGACAAGGCGGTCGTAGCGCTCGCGCTCGGTAAGCGCACCCTGCTCGTAGTACTTGCGCTCGATGCGCTGAGCTTCCTTCTCGTAAGACTCGAGGATCTCGTGCTTGTTCGGAAGGACCAGAACGTCGTCCATGGTGATGGTAACGCCGGAACGGGTGGCCCAGTAGAAGCCAGCGTCCTTCATCTTGTCCAGCACCTGAGCAACGGTGATCATCGGGTACTTGTTGGCGAGGTCGTTGACGACGTCACCGAGCAGGACCTTGTTATCGGAGCCGCCCTTACGGACCATGACGCCCTCGAGGTACGGGTAGTTCCACGGCAGCAGCTCGTTGAACATGATGCGACCGATGGTGGTGTCAGCCATCCAGGTGTCACCCTTGTTCCAGCCGTCCGGGAACTGCTCAGCCTCGATGTCTGCCGGCGGACGCAAGTGCGAGATACGCACCTTGATCGGAGCCTGCAAGCCAACGACGCCGCGGTCGCGAGCCATGAGAGCCTCAGCGTAGGAGGAGAAAATACCGGTAGCCGGCTGATCGGTGGTAGCCGGCGTGTAACGACCCTCGCCGCCGATCTCGTCCGAGCCCTTGTCCATGGTGAGGTAGTACAGGCCGGTAACCATGTCCAGACGCGGCATTGCCAGCGGCTTACCGGACGCCGGGGACAGAATGTTGTTCGAAGCGAGCATGAGCACGCGAGCCTCAGCCTGAGCCTCGGCGGACAGCGGCAGGTGGACTGCCATCTGGTCGCCGTCGAAGTCAGCGTTGAAGGCCTCACAGGCCAGCGGGTGGAGCTGGATAGCCTTACCCTCGACGAGCTTCGGTTCGAAGGCCTGAATACCCAGGCGGTGCAGGGTCGGAGCGCGGTTGAGCATGACCGGGTGCTCGGAGATGGCCTCTTCGAGGACGTCCCACACCTCAGGGCGCTGGCGCTCGACCATGCGCTTGGCGGACTTGATGTTCTGCGCGTAATCGTTTTCCACCAGGCGCTTCATAACGAAAGGCTTGAAGAGCTCGAGAGCCATGAGCTTCGGCAGACCACACTCGTGCAGCTTGAGCTGCGGACCGACGATAATAACGGAACGACCGGAGTAGTCGACGCGCTTACCCAGCAGGTTCTGACGGAAACGACCCTGCTTACCCTTGAGCAGGTCGCTCAGGGACTTCAGCGGACGGGTACCGGGGCCCGTGACCGGGCGGCCGCGGCGGCCGTTGTCGAAGAGGGCGTCGACCGACTCCTGCAGCATGCGCTTCTCATTGTTCACGATGATCTCGGGAGCACCAAGATCAATCATGCGCTTGAGGCGGTTATTGCGGTTGATGACGCGACGGTAGAGGTCGTTCAAGTCGGAGGTCGCGAAGCGGCCACCGTCAAGCTGGACCATCGGGCGCAGCTCCGGCGGGATGACCGGGATAGCGTCGAGGACCATGCCGGCCGGATCGTTGCCGGAACGCAGGAACGCGGCGACAACCTTGAGGCGCTTCAAGGCGCGGACCTTCTTCTGGCCCTTGCCGTTGTTGATGATCTCGCGGAGGATCTCGGCCTCGGCCTCGAGGTCGAAGTTGCGGATGAGGGTCTGGATAGCCTCAGCACCCATGCCGCCGGTGAAGTAATCCTCGTAACGATCGATGAGTTCCTCATAGATCGTGTCGTCGATGATCATCTGCTTCGGGGCAAGCTTGATGAAGGTGTTCCAGATTTCGTCGAGACGTGCGACCTGGCGCTCGCCGTCCTCGCGGATGTGCTGCATGTCCTTGTCGGCAGCGTTCTGGACCTTGCGGCGGGCGTCGGCCTTGGCGCCAGCAGCCTCGAGCTCGGCGAGGTCCTCTTCGAGCTTCGCGGCGCGCTCTGCGATCTCAGAGTTGACGTCGTCCTCGATCTCCTTCTTCTCCAGGAGCATCTCGGCCTCGAGAGTGGACTGGTCGTTGTGACGAGCCTCCTCATCGACGGACGTGATGATGTTGGCAGCGAAGTAGATGATGCGCTCAAGATCTTTAGGCGCGATGTCGAGCAGGTAGCCCAGACGGGACGGAACGCCCTTGAAGTACCAGATGTGGGTCACCGGAGCGGCGAGCTCAATGTGGCCCATGCGCTCACGGCGCACCTTGGACTTGGTCACCTCAACGCCGCAGCGCTCGCAGATGATGCCCTTGAAACGGACGCGCTTGTACTTACCGCAGGCGCACTCCCAGTCGCGAGTCGGGCCGAAGATGCGCTCGCAGAAGAGGCCGTCCTTCTCCGGCTTGAGGGTGCGGTAGTTAATGGTTTCCGGCTTCTTCACCTCACCCTTGGACCAACGACGGATGTCGTCAGCAGTGGCGAGACCGATACGGAGCTCGTCGAAGAGATTTACGTCAAACACGTAATGTCTCCCTTTCATCCTCTAAATTTTCTGAGGAATTGATGGCTTAAAAGTTGTGTCTTTGTATCGCCCGGCCGGGCTTGTCCGATGGGTTCCTTTCCTTATGGAACCTTTCGCCTTACCGCGGTAGCGGGAAGGCGGCATCGGCAAGCTTAAGGCCAGACCAGAATGCGGTAACTTACGCGATGTTGTCGGCGTCGGAGCGCTCGTCGCGGGACAGGTTAATGCCCAGGGACGGCGAGTCCATGTCGTCATCATCAGATCCGGACAGTTCCATCGGCGTGCCGTCGGTGGAGAGGACCTCCACGTTGAGGCACAGCGACTGCAGCTCCTTGAGCAACACCTTGAAGGACTCCGGGATGCCCGGATCCGGGATGTTGTCGCCCTTGACGATGGCTTCGTAGACCTTGACACGGCCGACGACGTCATCCGACTTGATGGTGAGCAGCTCCTGCAGGGTGTAGGCAGCGCCGTAGGCCTGCATTGCCCACACCTCCATCTCGCCGAAGCGCTGGCCACCAAACTGAGCCTTACCACCCAGCGGCTGCTGAGTAATCATGGAGTACGGGCCGGTGGAACGAGCGTGAATCTTCTCGTCGACGAGGTGGTGCAGCTTGAGCATGTACATGTAGCCGACGGAAACCGGGTACTTGTACGGCTCGCCGGAGCGGCCGTCGAAGAGGCGGGCCTTGCCGTGCTCATCAACCATGACGTCGCCGTCACGGTTCGGCTTCGAGGAAGCCAGCAGGCGGGAGATCTCCTCGTTGGAGGCACCGTCGAAGACCGGGGTTGCGGTGAGCGACTCCGGCGGAACGTCGTAAAGCTCCTCCGGCAGCTTCTTCAGCAGGTCAGCGTTAGCCGGATCGTCGACGTCGACCTTCCAGCCAGCGTGTGCCAGCCAGCCGAGATGAACCTCGAGGACCTGGCCGATGTTCATACGACGCGGGACACCGTGGGTGTTGAGGATGATGTCGACCGGGGTGCCATCCTCCATGAACGGCATATCCTCCGGCGGCAGGATCTTGCCCACGACACCCTTGTTGCCGTGGCGGCCGGCGAGCTTATCGCCATCCTGGACCTTGCGCTTCTGAGCGACGTAGACGCGGATCATCTCGTTCACGCCCGGCGCCAGCTCATCGTCATCCTCGCGGGAGAAGCGAGCAACGCCGATGACCTTGCCTACCTCACCGTGCGGAACCTTCATGGAGGTGTCGCGGACCTCGCGAGCCTTCTCACCGAAGATGGCGCGCAGCAGGCGCTCTTCCGGCGTGAGCTCGGTCTCGCCCTTCGGGGTGACCTTACCGACCAGGATGTCGCCCGGGCGGACGTCCGCACCGATGCGAATGATGCCGCGGTCGTCGAGGTCGCGCAGGACGTCCTCGGAGACGTTCGGGATTTCACGGGTGATTTCCTCGGCACCGAGCTTGGTGTCGCGGGCATCGATCTCGTGCTCCTCGATGTGGATAGAGGTCAGGATGTCCTCTTCCACGACGCGCTGGTTGAGGATGATGGCGTCCTCGTAGTTGTGGCCTTCCCACGGCATGAACGCCACGAGAAGGTTGCGGCCCAGCGACATTTCGCCGTTGTGGGTACCCGGACCATCAGCCAGCACCTGGCCTGCCTCGACGCGGTCGCCGAGGGAGACGAGCGGGGTCTGGTTGTAGTTCGTGCCCTGGTTGGTGCGCTCGAACTTGCGCAGGACGTAGGTGTCACGCACACCCTCGTCATCCATGATGGTGATCATGTCTGCGGAGACGTTCTCGACCACGCCGGCCTTCGGGGTGATGATGACGTCACCCGCGTCGTAGGCCGCGCGCAGCTCCATGCCGGTACCGACGTACGCGGCCTCGGAGCGCAGCAGCGGCACAGCCTGACGCTGCATGTTCGCACCCATGAGGGCGCGGTTAGCGTCGTCGTGCTCGAGGAACGGAATCATGGCCGTTGCAACGGAGACCATCTGGCGCGGGGACACGTCCACGTAATCGACGCCGGAAGCGTCGGTCACTCCGATATCGCCGTCCTTGAGGCGGACCTCAATACGGGTTTCGGTGATCGTGCCGTCAGCGTCGTGCTCGACCTCGGCCTGCGCAATTGCGTAACGGTCCTCTTCATCAGCGGTGAGGTACTCGACTTGGCCGGTGATCTTGCCGTCAACGACCTTGTTGTACGGGGTCTCGATGAAGCCGAAGGCGTTGACGCGTGCGTACGACGCGAGCGAGCCGATGAGGCCAATGTTCGGACCCTCGGGAGTCTCGATCGGGCACATGCGGCCGTAGTGCGACGGGTGAACGTCGCGGACCTCAATGCCGGCGCGCTCACGCGACAGGCCGCCCGGGCCCAGTGCGGAGAGGCGACGCTTGTGCGTGAGACCAGACAGCGAGTTGTTGTGGTCCATGAACTGCGACAGCTGGGAGGTACCGAAGAACTCGCGGATAGCCGCGGAGACCGGACGGACGTTGATCAGCGAAGTAGGGGTGATGGACTCGGCATCCTGGGTGGTCATGCGCTCGCGCACGACGCGCTCCATACGGGACAGGCCCACGCGAACCTGGTTCTGGATGAGCTCGCCCACGGTGCGCAGACGACGGTTACCGAAGTGGTCGATGTCGTCCGTGTGGAGAGGGATCATCTCGCCGTTCGGCGCCTTCATCTCGCGCTCGCCCGCGTGCAGGCGCACGAGGTACTCGAGGGTGACAGCGATGTCTTCCTCGGTCAGGGTCATGAGACCGTCGTGGTCGCCGCCCAGGCCCAGCTTGCGGTTGACCTTGTAACGGCCGACCTTAGCGAGGTCATAACGCTTCGCACGGAAGAAGGAGTTCTCCAGCAGGGAGGTCGCAAGGTCGCGGGTGGGCTGCTCGCCCGGGCGCTGCTTGCGGTAGATCTCCAGCAGAGCCTCATCGGTGTTGGACACACCGTCGGACTCGAGGGTAGACATCATGAGCTCGGAGAAGCCGAAGCGCTCGCGGATCTGCTCTTCGGTCCACCCCAGGGCCTTGAGCAGCACCGTCACCGGCTGGCGACGCTTGCGGTCGATACGGACGCCGACGGTGTCGCGCTTGTCCACGTCGAACTCGAGCCATGCACCGCGGGACGGGATGACCTTGACGGCGTGGAGCGGACGCTCCGTGGACTTATCGATGGAGCGGTCGAAGTAGACGCCCGGGGAACGCACCAGCTGGGAGACGATGACACGCTCGGTGCCGTTGACGATGAAGGTGCCCTTCTCCGTCATCATCGGGAAATCGCCGATGAACACCGTCTGGGTCTTGATCTCCTGGGTGTCATTGTTGATGAACTCTGCCGTCACATAAAGCGGCGCAGAGTAGTTAATGTCCTTTTCCTTGCATTCGTCGACGGTGTATTTCACCGGCTCGAAACGCGGCTCAGACAGGGACAGCGACATATTGCCGGAGTAGTCCTGGATGGGCGAAAGCTCTTCCAGGATGTCTTCCAGGCCGCTGGTCACGCGGGCGTCGGCGCCGCGCTCCTCCTGCTGCTTGGCGCGCCACTCGGGCGTGCCAATGAGCCAGGCGTAGGAATCAATTTGTACGTCGAGGAGGCCCGGAAGCGAAATGGGTTCGCTGATTTTCGCGAACGAGTAACGCTTCGGGGCTCCGGGAATATTAGCCACTGACTTGGTCTGGCGCGAGACTGCCAAGATGGGTCCTTCCAGCACCTCACGCGGAACCGGGATTCAACCACTCCGTTGCTGTGATTGGCCCGAAACCGCTGGTAGATTTAGCAATTGGTCTGCTGTGGAATCACTGTAAGAAAAGAGCACAAAATCACCTTGTCAAATGGGTTTTTGTACAAGGTGTCAGCGCACATCTGAAAATGATTCCAGCGCAACGAACTAGCATAGTTGAATTTCCGCCTATTGTCCAGCCCCACACATGGGTGCGACAAGGCGGTACTGGACCGCGCGGGGCGGCCATCTCACTTCACGCACGGGGCGCAGACTCTCGTCGCGCCGTCTCATGCGGTGTGCACTTCGGAAATATACCACCGCCCCCTGGAACCGATCCAAGACACGCCGGTCAGGGCCCGCCGTGGCACTTTCAGCCGTGACCGCCCGGCCGCTAGGATGGAACACCATGTTGCCAACCTCCCGCGTCGCCTCCGCCCTCCTGCTCGGAGTAGGTGTCGCCGGCCTTTCCGCCGGTCTCGCCGCTCCGGCCTTCATCGAGGCCGAGCCCACTCTGCCGCTCGATCTGGAGCACACGACGTGGACAATGACGGACGAGAACGCCACCACGCGCCTCCTCCAGGACGGCCGCCAGCTCCAGGTACCCGTCACCGCGCAATGGCACGTCGCGCTCCAGGAGCCCGCGGATGACGAGCAGGTCACCCTCCGCGTCGGCTCGTCGTGGATGCGCTCGAGCCTGCAGGAGGAAAAGGACCGCCTCATCACCGCGCAGGTCTGGTCCTACCCCATCGATCGCCTCACTGGCGACGCGCTTGCCGATGCCGCCGTGTCCCACACCATGGCTACTCCCGTCAGCACCGTTCCGGTCACCGGCCTGTGGTGGAAGTTCCCCGCCGGCGCGGAGAAAACCTCCTACGACGTATTCGATGAGACGCTGCGCGACTCCGCCCCCGCCGTCTTCGAAGAAGAGATGGAGATGGATGGGCGCACCGTCTATCGCTACCACCAGGACATCGAGCCCACGAACGTGGCAAAGAAGTACAACACCTATCAGACCATGCTCTCCGGCGAGGACGGCACGGAGTACCTCTTCCACTCCGCCCAGCGTGACTTCTACGTAGACAAAGTCTCAGGCATGATCGTGGACCTCGACGTATCCATCAAGGACTTCTACGCCAAGGACGACGGCGTGGAGACCCAGAACGCACTCACGTTCAACTCCTCCATCTCCGAGGAAGACACCCAAGCGTTCCTCGAGCAGACCAAGAAGTTCCACCACACGAACCTCATCCACTGGATCCGCTGGGGCCTCCTCGGTGCCGGCGCGCTCATCACGCTCATCGCACTCCTGGGCATCTTCGGCGTCTTTGGCACGCGCTCGCCCAAGCAGCCAAAGCCTGCCGCAGCCCCCGCCGCCGAGTAGCGAGGAAACTCACGACAACGAAGCCGTCAGATCCGCGTGGATCTAACGGCTTCGTTGTTCTGAAATCCAGCTCTGGCTAGGCCTGGTCTTCTTCGGCGCGTGCGGCCTCGCGCTGCGCTTCCTGCTGCGCCTCGTATTCCTCGAGATTCCGGAAGCCGATGCCCAGCGGCAGGCCCACGTTGTCGATGAGCCGCACGCCGCCCACGGTCGCCGCGACAAGGAGGCGGGCGTCACCCTGTTCCGGCGCCGGTCCCAAGTCACGGCCGCGGACCTCGAGGTACTCGGGCTCCACCCCGGCCGCCCCGAGCACGGAGCGCGCCACGTCGAGGACAGCCTCCGCGCCGTGCTCCGCGGCATGGGCCCCAGCGGTGAGCGCCGCCGAGAGCGCCTCCGCCTGCTCGCGCGCGTCCTCGGCCACGCCCGCGTTGCGCAGGCTCATCGCCACCCCGTCCGGCATACGGACCGTAGGCACGCCCTGCAGGCGCACGCCCAGGTGCAGATCGTGGAGCGCCGCGTTGAGCGCGAGCAGCTCCTCGTAGTCTTTCTCCCCCGCCACGACGTCCGTCGCGCCCACGGCATTGATGAGCCGCAGCGCGCGCATGAGCGACGTCGCGAGTTCTGTCGTGTTTTCCAGGCCGTGGTCGACGGGCAGGACAAGCGTGCGCGGCGCGTCCGGGACGTAGACCCACACGACGTCGACGCCTTCGCGCGCGAGCAGCTCCTGGTCACCCTCTCCCAGCGTTTCCACCGCAACAATGACGATGCCGCCACGAATGGCCTCGGCCGCTCGGACGAGCGCCACGTGGCCTGCGTGAATGCCAGAACCCAGGGGGACAAGGACGATGGGCTTGCCCAGCTTTTTATAGGCCCGCGCAACCAACGCGACGCGAGACTCGTCGTCGAGGACCGTCGCCACGCCCAATTCGAAGCTCATCTGTTTTCCTCCTGTAGTGCCCACATCTCAATATCCTCAGCCTCTTCGACCTCGCCGAAGCGCCGCGCGACCTCCAAGTAGGAGCGCCGCAGACCCGGCTCGTGAATGTAGCCGTAGCCATCAATGACCTCCGCAGGGTCAATGTCCGCGCCCGGCTGAGTCTCCTCGTCCATGAGGAGCTCGACCTCCCGGCGCGCATCCGCGGTGAGCCGCGCGAGCATCTTCGCATACGCGACCCGGCTGGCCAACGTCGCACGCTCCGCATCGGTCTTCGCGATGGCGGTCGCGCCCATCTCTCCGAGCAGCAGCCCGGCGATGGTCTCCCCGAGCTCATCGAGCGTCGTCACGGCCCAGCGATTCACGCTCACGGGTGCGGCCGCCACGACCACGGCGCCGCGCGTCTCCAACGGGTCGAGGACCTGCACACCTGCGGCGAGCGCGGTGTGAATAACGATCTGCCCGTTCGCGATGTAGGTCTCCACGGCCTCGACAGCGCGCGGCAGCTGCGTCGCGTGGATAGCGAGGATGAGTGCCTCGACTTCCGCACAATCCGTGAGGGCGTCAATGCGCACGAGCGCGTGCCCAGCCGCAGCCAGCCCGGCCGCTAGCTCCTGGCCCGCCGCCGAGTCACCGAAGATCCCAATCCGCATGCGCGGTGCGGGCATCTACTTCCCCTTCTTCATCTGGGCCATGAGCTCCGCCACGGAGACCGCGCCCTCGCGGCCAGCGTCGCTGCGGCGACGGCCACGGCGTCCCGCAGCGGCCGCAGCGTCAGCCTTCTTCGCGTCCTGCGCTGAGTCCTGCGCTGAGTCCTGCCCGGCATCCTGTGCAGCGTCTGCGGCCTTGGCGTCCTGCGCCGTGGCCGGCTCCGTCTTCTTCGCCGCGGAATGCGCCGTGGTGGAGGCCTTCGGCGTCACGTTCGTGTCCACGCCGCCCTGGTCCCAGCGCACGGCCTGGAAGGAACCGGTGCTAAAGGTCGACTCGGGGCTGCGCTGCGTAGAGAACGTCGGCGCGTGCGGCGTCTGCTCAGAAACGAAGGACGCCGCGGACGCGGCCTGAGGCTTCGACGCAGTGTCCGCCTGAGGCGCGGATGCGGATGCAGATGAAGCAGCAGCAGTCTCCGGTGCCTCATGCGCACCGTGGCGACGGGTCGGAGTATCGGTGCCGGCGGCCTCGCGCTCGCGGATGAGCTCGGAGAGCGGGTTGTCGTGGCGCGAGCTGGCGCTGGGCTGGGTGCCGACGCGGCCCGCGATGGCATCGGCAGACGGCGCACCCGCGGAAGACTGGGTGAAGGCGACCTTGGGCTCCTCCGTCGCGCCGACCTTGTACTCAATCTCCGCAATGCGGCGGGCCTCGGCGTAGAGAGCGGCCGGCTCGTAGGTGAAGTCGCGGCCGGAGAGCTCCTCAAGCTGCGTGCGGATCTGTTGCAGCTCGTGCTTGATATCGGCAAGCAGCTCCGAATCGCCAGGCGTGGCGCCCTCAAGCGCGGACTTCTCGGCGCGGAGCTTATCCAGCTCGGCGGTGTAGAGCTCCTCGCGCAGGACGAGCTCCTGCTCGCGTTGCGCGGTCTCGCGGCGGTAGCGGGTAACGAGGAAGAAGCCCAGCACGGCGGCCCACAACGCGGCGACGAGCGCGAGCTTCATCGCTGCGGCAGAGCCCGAGATCAGCATCAAGATGGTCGCGACGACGGCGAGGACCACGAGCGCAATGAGCGCCCAGTGTGCGCGGGTGGTCGCGGTTCCGGACTCGGGCGCGGACTGCGCGCCGTCTTTGTCCGGGAATTCCTGCTGCTGTGTGGAAGTCATGGTCACCAACCTACCGTGTGCGTCCTTCGTGCCCGCACGCCCCACCCGCATGGATGGCAGGGCCTACGCGCATGTCCTAAGCCTTAAACCCTACCGCGTTTCCTCCCCCACAGTGCCCTTGAGCCGGGCGTGCCCACACACGGGGATGCACCCCCATTCGCGGACGCTTCGTGGTCGTGCGTCTCACCGACGCAGGTTCCAGGCACACAACGCGGTCCAGCACAAGGCCGTCGAGGTCCTCACCCGCACCGAGCGTGACGTCCTGCGCTAGGTGTCTACGCCGCCGCCCCATCCGCGGGCGGCGGTACCTCGCAGTAGCGTTCGAGGACAACGCCAGCCACCGCCATGGCAGCGCCGCCCAGCAGGCTGGCGAGAACACCGGGGACGTCCTCGGCCGCAGCCACGAGCTCGTGGGCATGCGGAATGACGTACACGGCCACGCCCGCATACGCCGCGCCCACGATGGCGCCGGTCCACGCGGACGCCTTGCCCAGCAGCATGAAGTTGGTAATCGTCATGGGGTTGAGCTGCGAGGTATCCAGCCCAATGCCGTGCGTATCGTCCTTCTTTGCTTCGCGCACGCGCCACGCCAGCACCGCGCACACAATGGCCATGAGCCACAGCGTGATGGAGACGGTGAGCGGGATGGTTCCCATGTAGCCGTAGAGCCGCGGGATAACGATGGCGACGGCGGCCGCCACAAACACGGCGGTGCCACTAAGCGCAGGCAAAGACGTACGTTGCATCTAGAGCTCCTCGATGGGCCCCAAGGGACGAATGGCAGCGACCTCTTCTGGGTCAAGATCCGCGATAAGCGTGTCTAGCGGGGTGCCCGCCAGCGTCGCATCAGGATCCGCCGCCAGCCACGGCACGAGCACGAAGGCGCGCTCGCGGGCATACGGGTGCGGAACCACAAGGCGCGGGTCCGTCGACGTAAACGACGAGATGTCCACGATGTCCACGTCCAGCGTGCGCGGACCCCACTTCTGGATGCGCTTGCGCTCCGCCGCCGCCTCGAGGCGCTGGCCACGACGCAGCAGACCGAGCGGCGTTTCTTCAACCTCGACGATGAGCACGGCATTCAAGAACTCGTCTTGGTTCTCCACGCCCCACGGCGGGGTGGCATAGACCGGCGAGGCCGCCACAATCTGGCCGGCGAACTCGTCAAAGACGCTGCGCAGCAGCGCCACGCGATCGTCCATGTTGGACCCGATAGACAGGACTGCGCGCATGCTTTACTTCCCCTTTCGGGAACGGCGCGCCACGACCGCGACATCGCCAAACGTGCGCGGGATGGGCGCCTTGGGTTTATGAATGGTGACCTCTACAGCATAAAGCTCTTCAAAGCGTCGCATGGCGGCATTGGCCACGTCCGTGGCGACCGTCTCGATGAGGTCCCGCGCAGGTCCCTCCACGACCTCCGCCGCGACCTCTGCGAGCTCCGCGTAATTGATGGTCTTTGTGAGGTCATCGTCCGCCGCCGCCTCCGCAAAGTTGAGCCAGCACGTGATATCCACGATAAACGGCTGCCCCGTGCGCTTCTCCTCGTCAAAGACACCGTGGTAGCCGAAGCACTCCAGGCCGGTGAGTTCAATACGGTCTGCCATTATTTCGCCTTTCCTAGCGCCGTCGTTGCTACTGTCCCGTGGTCCGCACCGTTCGCATAGCTTCCCGATGCCCCCTCTCCTCCCGCGTAGTCCTTCCCCCGCGCCCAGGCTGCCGCCACATCCACGGCATCGCGCGAGGCACCCACCTCGTGGACGCGCACGCCCCACGCGCCGAGGTGCGCCGAAATCGCCGTCACCGCCGCCGTCGCCGGGTCTGCAAGCAGCGGATTGGACTCCGCGCCGCGGTCCGCACGCACGGCGGCGAGGAAGCGCTTGCGCGAGGCTCCCACGAGCAACGGGAACGGTCCGTCCAGGAATTCCGGCAGCGCGTGGAGCAGCGCCCAGTTATCCTGTGGGCTCTTCGCAAACCCCAAACCCGGGTCGAGCACAATCGCGTCCTCGCGCACGCCCGCCTTTACCGCGGCCGCGACGAGTTCGTCGAAGACCTGGTGCACATCGCGCACGACATCCCCGCCGTGGTTCGCGGTGCCCGCCGCGGAGCCAAACTTCTCAGTCCGCCAGTGCATGAGGCACACCGTCCGGCCCGCATCCGCCATCGCGGCGAACATCTCCGGATCCGCGAGGCCGCCCGAGACGTCGTTGACCATATCCACGCCCGCTGCAGCCGCCGCGGCCGCCGTCGCCGCACGCATGGTGTCCACAGACGTGCGAATACCCTCCGCATGCAGCGCCTCGATCACCGGCACGACGCGCTCGATCTCGTCGCGCTCCTCCACGCGCACCGCGCCCGGACGCGTGGACTCACCGCCCACGTCGATCATGTCCGCGCCCGCCGCGACGAGCTCGCGCGCGTGCGCAATCGCCGTCTCGTGGTTTAACCATCGCCCGCCATCGGAGAACGAGTCCTCCGTGACGTTGACGATTCCCATGACCAACGTCCTCCCCGGGACACTCACATCACTCACGCGGGCTGCCGGCTGCATGTTCTTCCTTTCGTTCAAAGCTGTCAAAGCATTCACGTCGCACTGCATGTACTTAAAAGCGGCCACACGCTCACGCGTCCGGCCGCCTGGGATTAACTGCGGATAAGGCTCATCACTTCCGCGCGCGAGGCGGCGTTCTTCTTAAAGCCGCCGCGCACCGCCGAGGTCGTCGTGGTCGAGCCCGGCTTACGGATGCCGCGCGCCGCCATGCACAAGTGCTCGCACTCGATGACCACGATGGCCGACTGCGCGCCGAGCTTGTCCATGAGCGCGTTCGCAATCTGGCTCGTGAGCCTCTCCTGCACCTGCGGGCGCTTAGCGTACATATCCGCCAAACGCGCCAGCTTCGACAGGCCGGTCACGTGGCCGTCCTTGCCCGGGATGTACCCGATGTGCGCCTTGCCGTAGAACGGCAGCAAGTGATGCTCGCACGTCGAATAAATCGGGATATCACGCACGAGCACGAGCTCCTGGTGGCCCTCCGCGAACGTCTTCGCCAGCACCGCCGTCGGGTCCTCATGCAGGCCCGCGAACGTCTCGCGGTACGCCCGCGCCACTCGCGCCGGCGTTTCCTGCAGACCCTCGCGGTCCGGGTCTTCGCCCACCGCAATGAGCAGCTCACGCACCGCGGCCTCCGCGCGCTCCTGGTCGAACGCACGCACCGCCGGGATGTCCGGGGTCGCGCCGCCCTCCGCTGCGTCGGTCAGGGCCTCGGTCAGGGCGTCGCTCCCAGCGGTAGCCTCCGGATTAGTCATTCTTCTCTCCCTTGCTGTCCGCGGAGCCATCGGCGTATGGATTCTTCGGCGCGTCCTGGCTGCCCCACGGGCGTGCCCAGTCGCGCGGAAGCTCCTTGGTCTCTTCCGGCTGCGCGTCCTCAGCGCTCGGCTTGTGGTGGCGACCCCGCGGCGCGGCGTCGCGCACGACCGGAATCTCCGTCGTCTTATCGGTGCTCGGGCTCGGCTTCACCGGCTCCGAAGGCTCAACAACCTCCGGCTCGGAGGCAACCGTGGACGGCTCCGAAGCGGAAGCCTCGGGCGCGGGAGCCTCCGGTGCCGGCGCGGCGGGGGCATCGGCAAGCTCGATCGGCTCTTGGGTGGACTCGGGCTCGGTGCCCTCGGTGTAATCGTCGACGATATCGCCGGCGTCGCGGCCGAAGTTAAAGCCGTATTCCTCGTCGTCGCCGACGGCCAGAACCTTGCCGGCCAGGCGGCGCTCGCGTGCGGCGCGAGTGGCGTCGAGCAGGGTGCGGCGCTTGGGCAGCACCTCGCCGCGCTCTTCGGCAAGCTCGACCGGAGTCTTAATGGGCTCGCGGCCAGCCTGCTGCGGGAAGCGCTCGTCTTCGCCCTCGAAGACGTCGAAGGACTCGCGCGGCACGATGCCGTCGAAGACGCCCTCGAGGTCCGGGCGGCGCAGCGTCTCCTTTTCGAGGAGCAGCTCCACCAGCTTATCCAGGTAATCGCGGTGCTCCGCAAGGATGGCGTAGGCCTGTTCGTGCGCACGGTCGAGCAGGTAGTGCATCTGCTCGTCGATGCGCTTGGCGACGTCGTCCGAGTACTCGATGGAGCCGCCGGCCCCACCGTAGGCAAACGGGTCTCCCTGTTCCTGACCGTACTTCACGGTGCCAAGCTCCGGGCTAAAGCCGTACTCGGTGAGCATGGCACGCGCGATCTTCGTGGCGTTCTCGATATCCGAGGACGCACCCGTGGTAGGCGCGCCGAAGACGAGCTCCTCCGCGGCACGCCCGCCCAGGGCGAAGACGAGGCGCGCGAAGAGTTCGTCGCGCGTGTACATGCCCTTGTCGTCTTCCTGGGACGTCATGGCGTGGCCGCCGGTGCGACCACGCGCGAGGATGGTCACCTTATACACGCGCTCGATGTCTTTCATCGCCCACGCGGCGAGCGTGTGGCCGCCCTCGTGGTACGCGGTGACCTTCTTCTCGTGCTCGGAGATGATCTTGGACTGGCGGCGCGGGCCGCCCACCACGCGGTCCGTGGCCTCTTCCAACGCGTCCGCCGTAATGACATTTCCGCCGATGCGCGCCGTGAGCAGCGCCGCCTCGTTGAGGACGTTCGCCAGGTCCGCGCCGGACATACCGGCGGTACGCTTGGCCAGCTGCTTGACGTCGACATCTTTCGCCAAAGGTTTACCTTTGGCGTGGACCTCGAGAATCTTCTCGCGGCCGGCAAGATCCGGGTTGGTCACCGGGATCTGGCGGTCGAAGCGGCCCGGGCGCAGCAGCGCCTGGTCGAGGACGTCCGGGCGGTTGGTCGCCGCGATGAGGATGACGCCTTCGCGGTCGCCGAAGCCGTCCATCTCCACGAGGAGCTGGTTCAAAGTCTGCTCGCGCTCATCGTGGCCGCCGCCGGTACTAGCGCCACCGCGAGAACGACCCACGGCGTCGATCTCGTCAATGAAGACGATGCACGGCGACTGCGCCTTGGCCTGCTTGAACAGGTCGCGCACGCGGGAGGCACCGACACCGACGAACATCTCCACGAAGTCAGAGCCCGAGATGGAGAAGAACGGCACGCCCGCCTCGCCTGCGACGGCGCGCGCGAGCAGTGTCTTACCGGTGCCCGGAGGGCCGTAGAGCAGGACGCCGCGCGGAATCTTCGCGCCGAGCGCGTGGTAGCGTTCCGGGTCCTCGAGGAAGTCCTTGATCTCCATGAGCTCTTCCACGGCCTCGTCCGCACCGGCCACGTCCTCAAACGTGTTGGTGGGCATGTCCTTGGTGAGCTCCTTGGCCTTGGAGCCGCCAATGCCGAACAGGCCACCGGCGCCGCCCTGCATGCGCGACATAAAGAAGAAGAGCAGACCGAAGACGATGAGCATGGGCAGGATGAAAGAAATCATCGAGCCGATGAAGGACTCCTGCGTCACCTTGGTCTGGTACTTCTCCGCGCCGGAATCCTTCACGGCGTTGAAGACCTGCTCGGTGGCGCGGGCCGGGTACTTGGCGATGACCTCTTCGACGCCGTCGCGCTCCTCGACCCTGACGGGTTCGCGCAGCTTGAGACGAACCTGCTGCTCGCGGTCATCGATCTGGGCTTCCGCGACATTCTTGTCCTGCAATTGGGTCAACGCCACGGAGGTGTCGACCTGCATGTAGGAACGCGAGTCATTAGTAAAGAACGTAAACGCGTACAGCGCGATGAGCACGAGGCCCGCGATCGCGCCGTAGCGGACGATGCTGGAATTTTTCATTAAGAAGAGAGTCTAGTCCGAATATACTTCCGGCTTCAGCGTGCCCACGAACGGCAGGTCGCGGTAGTGCTCCGCGTAGTCGAGGCCGTAGCCCACGACAAACTCGTTGGGGATGTCGAAGCCGACGTCAAACATGTCAATCTCCACCTTGACAACCTCTGGCTTGCGCAGCAGCGTCACCACGTCAAGGTTGCGCGGGCGGCGGCCCTGCAGGTTGCGGATGAGCCAGCTGAGCGTGAGACCAGAGTCGATGATGTCCTCGACGATGAGGACGTCCTTACCCTGAATATCGCGGTCGAGGTCTTTCAAGATACGCACGACGCCCGAGCTCGACGTCGCGTTGCCGTAGGAGGACACCGCCATGAATTCCTGCTGGGACGGAATGCTGAGCGCACGCGCGAAGTCGGAGAGGAAGAACACCGCACCCTTGAGCACGCACACGAGGATGAGGTCTTCCTCGTTATCCGCGTACTTCGCGGAGACCTTGTCCGCCATCTCCTGCACGCGGGCTTTGATGGTCGCTTCGTCGAGAAGGACGGCTTCGAGGTCGTCGCCGTACGGGTTAGCCGGGACCCGAAAGTCCTTGGTGTCATGCATGAGGGGCTGGCTCCTTGGTTTTTACAGCTGATGCAATAGTGCCAGTTTGCCACCAACGCGCCTGACTTCCAACCTTGCGCCCACCGCAATGCCACCCTGGCCATGCCAATCCGTACACAGCTTTCCGATGCCCTCAATCCCCCACCCCGTCACCGGCGCCCCCGACGCCTGGAGCCAGGCGGCAATCGCGCGGCGGCGGCGCGCCGCAGGCAGGGCTGCGAGCTCGGCGCAATCATCGGTCGGCGCCGTATCTAACGCCACGTCGTCGTCCACCGTCTGCGCGGCCGCGCGCGCCAACGGGGCGACGGCGTCGCCGCCCACGATGTCGCCGAGCAACGGCAGGACTTCGCGGCGAATACGCACCCGCCGGAAGTCCGCGCGCTCGTTGTGCGGGTCGCGCCACGGCTCGACGCCAAGTTCTCTGCATGCGCCCTCCGTGTCAGCCCGGCGCGCCTCGAGCAGCGGGCGCAGCACCACACAGCCTTCGATCTCGGCGCGCGGCGCCATCCCGCCAGTCTGCCCCCGCAGGGCGGTGAGCAGCAGGGTCTCGGCCTGGTCCTCGGCGGTATGCGCGACGCAGACCGGCACGCCCTCGGCCGCGAGCGCTCGGTACCGCGCGACCCGCGCCTCCGCCTCGCCGCGCCCGGCGTCGACGGCGACGACCTTCGCGGCGAGTCCCCACGCGCGTGCCTGGCGCGCCGCCTCCTCCGAGACCGCGCGCGAGCCCTCCTGCAGCTGATGGTCGACGCACACGGCAACGATCTCGCCCCGCTTTTCCGCGGCGAGTGCCGCCGCCAACGCCAGCGAATCCGGCCCGCCCGACAGTCCCACGGAAAGCCGCGGATGCTCACGCGCGACGGACCGCACGGCCGCGCGCAGCCGCGCGAAATGCGGCGACTTCCGCGGCCAGAACGGACCCACTAGAACTCCCGCAAAGCCGAAGCCAGCTCATCCTGTGCCGCGCGCGCGGCCAGGATGTCGCCGTCGTTGACGAGGAACGCAAACGCAAAGACATGGCCCGACTGCCCCGGCACGATGCCCGTCAGCGCCGAGGTCCCCGTGAGCGTGCCCGTCTTCGCGCGCACGTAGCCGCGTCCCGCGAGATCCGTATACCGCGTGTACAGCGTGCCGTCGCCGCCGGCCACCGGCAGATAGCCAAGCAGCGGGCGCAGCGCGTCCTCCGTCGCCGCCTGGTTCATGATTCCCGCGAGCACGTCCGCCGGGATGCGGTTCACCTCGCTCAAGCCCGAGTTGTCTGCGATAAAGACCTGCGAGGTATCGACGCCGTGCTCGCCGAGCACCTCGAGCGTCGCCTCCGCAGCGCCCGCAAACGATGCCTCCTTGCCGCGCGCGACGGCGAGTTCGCGGCCGATAGCCTCGGCCATGACGTTATCCGAGTCCTTCCCGGCCTCCTCGGCGCGCACGGACAGCGGCTCGGACTCGATGGTCGCGACGGGTGCGGCGGCATCGGGAGCCTCGCTCATGCCCACCGTCGTCACGCCCAGGCGCTTGGCCAGCAGGTTCGCCACGTCGAGCGCCGGAGTGTGGCTGCGCGGCACGTCGCCCGTCGCCGCGCCCAGGCGTCCGCCGAAAACCATGGCCGGCTGCATCGGCGCGACGAAGCCGCCATCGACATTCTCCGGATCCCACCCCTTCGCCTGATCGTCGCCGGCCCACGCGCGTGTGTCGATGAACACCCCGCTCACCTCGGGCATGGCTTCCTTGATCTGCGCGGCCGCGGCGTCGAGTTGCGCGAGCGTGAGCCACACGTCGCCCGCGGCCTTGATGATGACCGCGTTATTGTCTCCGCGCACGATCTCCGTCGTAATCCGGTCATCCTCGCCCAGCTCCCACGTCGCCGCCGCGAGCGTGAGCACCTTCGTGCTCGACGCCGGAAGCAGCGCCTTAGCCCCGTCCTGGTCCCACACGACCTCCCCCGTCGCTGTGTCGATGACCTGGCCGCCGAAGTTACCCAAAGCCTCGTTATCGCGCGCAAGCTCGGTGAGGCGGCCTGCGACGTCGCCCAAAGGGGCATCGGCAGGCTGGGCGGGCTGGAGCGGATTCGCCGGCGCCGGCGCCTCAAAGGCCTGGCCGTGATCCAGGTCCCCGTAGGTGCGCTGGACCGCCACACCGGTCGCCGCCGTCGCCGCCACGGCCACAGCCACGACGCCGGCTGCGGACCACCACCACACACGCTTTGTACTCATTGCCTTAACCCTAGCGGGTATGATGTGAGCAGCAAACGCTAACCACTACTGACATGGAGGACAACCGTGAACGTTGAAGTCACCGTCGAGATCCCTAAGGGCTCCCGTAACAAGTACGAGGTCGACCACGAGACCGGCAAGGTTTACCTCGACCGCTACCTGTTTACCCCGATGGCCTACCCGGCTGACTACGGCTTCATCGACCAGACCCTCGGCGAAGACGGCGACCCGCTCGACGCCCTCGTCATCCTCCCGGAGCCGGTGTTCCCGGGCGTTATCGTAGAGGCTCGCATCCTCGGCGTATTCAAGATGACGGACGAGGCTGGCGGCGACGACAAGCTCCTCTGCGTCATCGACGACCCGCGCTGGGAGCGCTACCAGGACATCAACGATGTTGAGCAGTCCATCAAGGACGAGATCGAGCACTTCTTCGTCCACTACAAGGACCTGGAGCCCAACAAGGAAGTCACCGGCTCCGGCTGGGGCGACAAGGCCGAGGCTGAGAAGATCCTGCAGGAAGCTATCGAGCGCCACAAGTAAATCTTCGCTCTTACCCCGCTCCTTGGAGCGGGGTTTTCGCGTTTTAGTAGTCGCGGATCGGCCCGTCGAAGCCTCGAAATACGACGTGCCACGCGCTCGCGAGCTTATGCGCCCACGCGTTCCAATTCGGTGTGCGAGCCGTGGAGACCTGCTCCACGATCTCGTCGAGGTGGTGCGCGACGCAGCTGCCTGTATACCGCAGCGTCGTCCAGCCGCGCAGGACCGCGTCATTATTCTTCCAGTGGTCACGCACCACGGCTTGGCGGTCTTTGTGGAAGTCGAAGCCGTTGATCTCGATGGCGATCTTTTCCTTGGGCAGCACGAGGTCCCAGAAGTACGGGCCAATCTGGACGTTGCTCTCCACCTCGAGCCCACGCGCTTTAAGGGCGTGCGCCACCGTGATTTCCGCGCCGGAGTCCGTAAACAACGCGGCCGTTTTAAGGAACACGCGGCACTTCTTGGGCAGCGTGCCCACGTAGCTCAGGTGCCGCTCGAGCCGGTCCCGCCCGGTGCGGCCTGCGTACACCTTCTCCAGCAGCGCGTGTGCTTCCGGCTTCTCCATGACGCGCGTGGCGAGCACCGGCGTATGGACTCTGTGTCCAAGGAAATCGTGTGCGTTGAGGACCGTCGTGCGGTGGGCGACATAGTAGTCCGACTTTGCCATCAACCGTGGTGTTGCTACATCGAGCGGAAACGTAAGCGGTTGTTGCGCATAAATCTGCGCAGCGGTTCGGCCTGTGAAAACCGCCGTCGGATATTTCTCGGCAATGGCCTGGGCGACTATAGCCGGAGTGAGTTCGTTGTCGACGTAAAATCCTTTAGCAATACGGTGGCGTTGCATGTATTCCTCCCCCGAGATTTTTCAGTTGCCACTGCACAATAACTGGATTCCGACGGCCTCGCAGTGCAAGTCTTCCAGTTCGTTGCGAAAATTCATTCTAAATGGCAAGGAAATTTCTGATTTTCGCAAGGAACCAGGACGTTTGTGTGAGTTCCTTGCGAAAATCCTTTTGCCACAAGAATTTTGGGTGGTGTTTTCGCAAGGAACGGCCCGCGACTAAAGGGAGCCCACCCACTCAATGGAATTGGAGTCGCCATCGTATGGCCTTGGCCCCAGACGGTCTCGAACTCGACGTTGCGGTCCATCATGCCAAGGGCGAGTGCCAGGTTCATCTCGGTCGTCGCCGCGGTGTCGCCTTGTTTGATACCGGTGTGGATACGCCAGTTGGGTGCTGCCTCGGAGGAGTCGTAGCTAGAGGACGTGGGGGCTGTCTGGGAAGCGAGCCCGGCGTGCTCCCCGGGATGATGACCTTGTAAGACCAATCCGGGGCGCCATCCTTCCACGCGGCGGCGAGAACGTAGATGCCGAGCGTCTCGATGTCCGCTGCCTGCGGCGAAGAACAGTAGTAGACGTCGTTGTTGTCGTCGCGCTGGCAAGGCCGGTCACGGCCCAAAAAGGAACGTCGGTACATGATTTTTATTTAAGCCCGATCGGACACTACCCATAAGTCTGAAACGAGCATTCACACGAAAAGGTAGGCTAGCCCGCATGAAAGAAGTAGAACCGAAGGACGTGCCGCAAGGCGCGCAGCTTATCGATGTCCGCGAAAACGACGAGTGGAACCAGGTCCATGCCGCGGGTGCCACCCACATTCCGATGGGCGAGGTGCCGCAGCGCTACGCAGAGATCGATCCAGACAAGGACATCTACGTCATTTGCGCGGCAGGCGGCCGCTCGGCGCAGGTGGCGGAGTACCTCGAGCAGGCGCTCGGCTGGGACGCAATCAACGTCGCAGGCGGCACGAATGCTTGGGTTAGCCAGGGTCTGCCTACGGAGTAGCGCCGCCGAATAATTGGCTTCAACCCATCATTTGGGCTTAGTATGGTGGTATGTCTTCCACGAAAACCCACCCGATTCCTACCGCTCTGCTGGAGTCCCCGTCGTTTCAGCTCGAGCGCCTTCGCCGCCGCGTCCGCGATATGGTCGAGGCTCAGCTGAATTCGCAGGAGACGACTCTGCGCGAATTTTGGGTACTCACGTGCCTCGTCGAGGAGTCCGCGGCGAGCCAGTCTCACCTGTCTGACACGCTGGCTATCGACGCCTCGGACATGGTGCGCCTCATCGACGCCCTCGAGCAACGTGGCTGGGCCAAGCGCGAGCGCGACCCCCGCGATCGCCGCCGCCAAATCGTCGCCTCCACGAAGAAGGGCACGAAGGCCCACGGCCAGCTCGCAGAGCTCGTCACGGCTGCCGAGGACGAGGCGCTCGACGCCTCCACAAATAAGCAGCTCAAGCACCTGCGCAAGCTCGCGACCTCCATCATCTCGGCGGGGGAGGACGATTCCTAAATGGAGCCGCGCCACGCGTTGCCCGAAGATCCCCGTGATGAGCACCAGCCCGGAGCGGGGATTATTCATGTGCCCGAGTCCTATCTCCTGCGCGAGGAGGCCGCCCCGCCCCGCACGCTCGTCGACATCGTCCGCACCACGGCTGGGCTCTACCCCGACGCCGCAGCCATTGATGACGGCGAGGTCCTCACCTACGCCGAATTGCTTGCCGATGCCACCGCCTGGGCCGCCGAACTTTCGGCCCAGGGGATTGGGCGCGGCCATCGCATCGGCGTGCGCATGACCTCGGGTAGGAAGGAACTCTACCTCGCGATTTTGGCGACGCTCTTCGCGGGCGCCGCCTACGTGCCTGTCGACGCAGACGATCCGGACGAGCGCGCCGAGATGGTCTTCGGCGAGGCCGCCATTGACGGCATCTTCACCGACGAGGGCTTCCGTCGTTTAACTCCGGACGCGCACGCGGCCGGCGAGCCGCGCCCTGAGGATGACGCGTGGATCATCTTCACCTCGGGCTCGACGGGCAAGCCGAAGGGCGTGGCTGTGAGCCACCGCTCCGCCGCCGCGTTCGTGGACGCTGAGGCTTCGATTTTTCTAGCGGACCACCCTGGTGGTCCCCTAGGACCAGATGACCGCGTGCTTGCGGGCCTGTCCGTCGCCTTCGACGCGAGCTGTGAGGAAATGTGGCTCGCATGGGGCCACGGCGGCTGCCTTGTCCCGGCGCCACGCTCGCTCGTGCGCTCCGGCATGGATCTCGGCCCCTGGCTCATCCGCCGCGACATCACGGTGGTCTCCACCGTCCCGACCCTCGCGGGTCTGTGGCCCGCAGAGGCCCTCGACCACGTGCGCCTGCTCATCGTCGGCGGCGAAGCCTGTTCGCAAGAGCTCGTCGACCGCCTGGCGACCGAGGACCGCGAGATGTGGAATACCTACGGCCCCACGGAGGCCACCGTCGTGTCCTCGGCGGCGAGGCTCCTGCCTGGCCAGCCAGTGGGCATCGGGAAGCCTTTGCGCGGCTGGGACCTGGCGGTCGTGGATACCGAGGGGTTTCCCGTACAGATGG
Source organism: Corynebacterium sp. CMW7794 (assembly GCF_001563605.1). Lineage (NCBI taxonomy): Bacteria > Bacillati > Actinomycetota > Actinomycetes > Mycobacteriales > Corynebacteriaceae > Corynebacterium > Corynebacterium sp. CMW7794. The sequence continues at coordinate 36,679 of NZ_KQ961759.1, read as the reverse complement.
GCCAGGTGGGCGAGCTCGTCATCGCCGGCGTGGGTCTTGCGCGCTACCTCGACCCGGTCAAGGACGCCGAAAAGTACGCGCCGCTCGAGTCCATGGCGTGGGAGCGCGCATACCGCTCGGGCGACCACGTGCGCCTCGAAGAGGACGGCTTGTACTTCGTGGGTCGCGTCGACGACCAGGTGAAGATCGGCGGCCGCCGCATCGAGCTCGGCGAGGTCGAGGCCAACGTCGCGGCCCTGCCGAATGTCTACAACTCGGCCGTCGCGGTGCAGTCCACGGCTGGCGGCGAGAAGGTCCTCGTGGGCTATGTCTCGCTCGATGACCCGGACGCCGGCTTCGATGAGAACGCTGCGCGCGAGCGCCTCGCCGAATCCATGCCCGCCGCCCTCGTCCCGCGCCTGTGCGTCATGGACGAGCTGCCCGTGCGCACCTCCGGCAAGGTCGACAAAAAGGCGCTGCCGTGGCCGCTACCTGGCGTGGGCGTCGAGGCCGTGGGCCTCACCGACACCGAGGCGTGGCTCGCGCAGCTCTTCGTCGAGGTCCTCGGCGTTTCCGTCGAGGACGCGAACGCGGACTTCTTCACGCTGGGCGGCACGTCGCTCGCCGCGGCCACCCTCGTGGGCCGCATTCGCGACCGCTACCCCACCACGTCCGTGCGTGACCTCTACGATCACCCGCGTCTGGGCGCGCTCGCCGAGCTTATCGATGCCACCTCTCCGTCCGCCTCGTCCGTGACGCGCCAGCGTCACGTCGCGCGGGTGAGGTGGACCACGCGCCTCATTCAGTTCCTGGTGCAGATTCCCGTCATGACGCTCGCCGCGAGCTCGTGGCTCGCGTGGCTGCTGCTCGGTTCGAATCTGGCGGTCCTCGCCGGCATCGAGTGGGCCGTATGGTCGCCGTGGTGGCTCGTCATCGCCTTGGTGCTGGTCTTCGCCACACCGCTCGGGCGCATTCCGCTGGGCGGCTTCGGCGCGCGACTCATCACGAGCGGCATTCAGCCTGGCGAGTACCCGCGCGGCGGCTCGGTGCACCTACGCATCTGGGCGGCGGAACGCTGGGCCGACGCGTCCGGTTCGCGGTCCATCGCGGGTGCGACGTGGGTCAATAACTACGCGCGCACCCTCGGCGTGAAGATCGGCCACGGCGTCGATCTCCACTCGCTGCCGCCGGTCACGGGCCTGCTTACCATCGGCGCGCACGCGTCCATCGAGCCGGAGGTCGATCTCTCCGGCTACTGGCTCGACGGCGACATTTTGCGCGTGGGTGCCATCGAGGTAGGCAAGAACGCCCGCGTCGGCGCGCGCTCCACGCTGCTGCCTGGCACGCGCATTGGCAACGATGCCCACATCGAGGCCGGATCCACCGTGACGGGCGCGAAGAAGGTCAAGTCTGGCCAACGCTGGTCCGGTTCGCCCGCGGCAAAGGTAGGCCGCTCCAAGCACCGCTTCCCTGATGAGCACCCGCGCCGCCGCAGCCACTGGGTCGCCATCTATGGCGTCACCTCGTTCCTGCTCGCGCTGCAGCCGCTCATGGCGCTTGCCGTGGGTGCCGCCGCGACCGTGGCGCTCATCCAGCTCACCGGCGGCAACCCCTACGTGGGCGGACTGCTCTTCGCACCCGTCGGCGCCCTGGCCGCCTTCGCGTTCTTCATGGCACAAACGTGGCTGGGCGTGCGCTTCCTGCAGCTGGGACTCAAGCCCGGCGTGGCGCCGGTGCGCTCGGCGGCTGGCTGGCGCGCCTGGGGCATCGAAAGGCTCATGGATGAAGCCCGCACGACGCTCTTCCCGCTCTACGCCTCCCAGCTCACGCCGGGCTGGCTGCGCTCGCTCGGCGCACGCATTGGCCGCGACGCTGAAATTTCCACCGCCGTCATGATTCCGAAGCTCACCGAGGTCAAGGACGGCGCGTTCCTCGCGGATGACACGCTCGTGGGCGGTTACGAGCTCGGCGGCGGCTGGCTGCTCACCGGCGAGACTAAGGTGGGCAAGCGCTCGTTTGTGGGCAACTCCGGCATCACGGGCCCCGGCCGCAAGCTGGGCAAGAATTCGCTCGTGGCCGTACTCTCTTCGACGCCGAAGAAGTCCAAAGCCGGTTCCAACTGGTGGGGCTCCCCGCCGGAGCGCATGCGCCGCGTCGAGGCGCACGTCGACGGCGGCGAGGCCCTCACCTATAGCCCGGGCCTGGGCGTCAAGATCGCGCGCGGCGCGGTAGAAACCCTCCGTCTCCTCGCGCCGATGACCTCCGCGATGCTGCTCGCCGCAGTCCTCGGCGGCCTCCTGTGGCTGCTCGACGCCTATGGCCTGGCGGTTGCGTGGCTCGTCTCTGGCCTGCTGCTCATGGCCGCCGGCGCGGTGGGCGTGGCCATCACCGTGGCCGTGAAGTGGATCTGCGTCGGCCGCCACGTGCCGGGCGACCACCCACTGTGGTCCTCGTTCGTGTGGCTCAACGAGCTCCAGGACGCCTTCGTCGAATCCGTCGCCGCCCCCTGGTTCTTCCAGCACGCGGGCGGCACGGGCTCGATGAATATGGCGCTGCGCGCACTCGGCGTGCGCATCGGCCGCGGCGCATGGATCGAGTCCTACTGGTTCCCGGAGACCGACCTCATCACGGTGGGCGACGGCGCCTCCGTGGGCCCCGGAACGGTGGTTCAAACCCATCTCTTCCAGGACCGCGTCATGAGCCTCGACACCGTCACCCTCGGCGCCGGTGCGACGCTCGCGGCGCACTCGGTGGCGCTGCCGGCGGCATCGGTAGGCCGTAGCGCGACGGTGGGTCCCGGCTCGCTTGTCATGCGCGGCGACCGCGTCCCCGCGGGCACCGTGTGGCAGGGCAATCCCATCGAACCGTGGGAGTAATACCCTTGTGACCTTCGCCACCTAACGGTACGATTTCTTCCAAAATCGTACCGTTATTTTTATCAAGGCAGGTCTCTATGCTCCCCCTCACCGGCATCACCGTCGTCCACCTCGGCGGGATTGGCCCCGGCCCGTTTGCCGCAATGATTCTCGCAGACATGGGCGCGCGCGTCATCCGCGTCGTGCGCCCCGGCAATCCGGCGGACATCGTCCCGCATGGCGTTCTCTACCGCGGCCAGGAAACCCTTGAGGCCAACCTCAAGGACCCCGATGATGTCGCCCGCGTTCTCGACCTCATCACCGACGCCCAGCTCCTCATCGAGGGCTTCCGCCCCAGCGTCGCGGAGCGTCTCGGCCTCGGGCCTTCCGATGCCGCCTCCCGCAACCCCGCGCTCGTCTACGGCCGCATGACGGGCTGGGGCCAGGACGGACCGCTCGCGCAAACAGCCGGGCACGATATCAACTACATCGCCATCTCCGGCGCACTCGGCGCTATCGCCGCGCCCGACGGACGCCCCGTGCCGCCGCTGAACTTCATGGGCGACTTCGGCGGCGGCTCGATGTACCTCGTCTCCGGCCTCCTCGCCGCCCTCGTGCACGCACAGACCACCGGTGAGGGCGCCGTGGTGGACGCCAACATTGTGGACGGCGCGGCCTCCTTGACGGCAATGCTCCACGCCTTTAGGAATGCCGGCCAGTGGGGCCCAACCGGCACGAACGTGCTCGACGGCGGCGCGCCGTTCTACACCGTGTACAAGACGTCCGACGGGAAGTGGATGTCTGTAGGCGCCATCGAGCCGCAGTTCTACGCCGAACTACTACGGCTCCTCGACCTCACGAACGAACTAGCAGGGATTGACCAGAACGACCAAGCCGAGTGGCCACGCGTGGCCCAGCGCTTCGCCGAGGTCTTCGTCACGAAGACCCAGGCCGAGTGGGTAAAGATTTTCCGCGGCACCGATGCGTGCGTCGCCGAAGTCGTCTCCCCTGACGACGTACTCGACCATCCCCATCTGGCCGCCCGCGGCACCTACCGCCCCACGAGCGACGGGATGGAGCCCGCGCCCGCGCCGCGGATTTCTCCCTTGGCTTAAAACGCGAGAAGGCGGCGCCTTCCTTCCGGAAAGCGCCGCCGTGAAGCACCGTACCGCGTACTACTTAAAGAGCTGGGAAGTACGGAATCTTCTGGCCCTGGATGGTGCCGCGGCCGACGAGGGTGTTGTACACGGTGCCCCAGAAGGCCACGGAAATAGCCACGCCGAGGACCGAGGAGATGACGTAGCCGGCGGTGGAGGAACCGGTATTGGCAGCAGTAGCAGAGCCGGATGCTGCAGCGTCAGAAGACTCAGCGAGGGCGACCGGAGCAGCGACAGCGCCGCTGGTGGCCAGAGCAACGGAGGTGGCAGCAGCGATAACGCCGCGGGTGAGCTTAGAGGACATAATATTTCCTTGGGTTAAGGGGAGATACGGACGTTTTCGATTCTAAAACATTATCGCTAGGCCGCGTGTGGTTTAAGCAACAAATTTTCTAAATTGTCCGTTACATCAACGTGAACGACATGAAATAAATGAAAACAATCCGCATATGTCAAGCATCGCCCCCTCGGCACTCACCTGCATATGCAAAAAGAGCCGCTTCCAAAAGGAAGAGGCTCTTCGTTGCGTTTACCGCAGGCGCGGAATCCAGCTAAGCGTGACTAGTCGCCGATTTGGTCGCGGCCGCGCTTAACGATGTGCTCGTCCGGCTCGCCGACCACGGAGTGGTCCTTGTTCGTGTACTCGAACTTGGAGAGCACGTAGCGCATGGCGTTAATGCGGGCGCGCTTCTTGTCATTCGACTTAATGGTGATCCACGGAGACTCGTCGGTATCCGTGTAGCGGAACTGCTCTTCCTTGGCGCGAGTGTAGTCGTCCCACTTGTCGAGGGACGCGAGGTCCATCGGTGACAGCTTCCACTGGCGCACCGGGTCAATCTGGCGAATCGCGAAGCGGGTGCGCTGCTCCTTGCGGGTCACGGAGAACCACAGCTTGGTGAGCGAAATACCCGAACCCAGAATCATGTTCTCGAGCATCGGCACCTCGCGAAGGAACTCCGCGTGCTGCGACTCGGTGCAGAAACCCATGACGCGCTCGACGCCGGAGCGGTTGTACCAGGAGCGGTCAAAGAAGACGATCTCGCCGCCGGCCGGGAAGTGCTGGATGTAGCGCTGGAAGTACCACGAGGTGGACTCACGCGGCGACGGCTTCTCAAGCGCCACCGTGCGTGCGCCACGCGGATTGAGGTGTTCGTTGAAACGCTTAATGGTGCCGCCCTTGCCAGCAGCGTCGCGACCCTCAAAAATAATGATGTGGCGCTGGCCAGTTTCCTTGGTCCAGTTCTGCCACTTCAGCAGCTCAATCTGCAGGGCGCGCTTCGTCACCTCGTACTCGTCACGCGTCATGCGCTCCCCATACGGGTAGTTCTCGCGCCACGTCTCCACCGGAGAGCCATCCGGCATGATGAGCGAGGGATCATCCTCGTCAGAGTCGTCAACGACGTAGCCGTCGGTCTGTGCAAGGTCAATCTCGGGAAGCTCGTCGTCTTTAATATCAGCCATGCATGACATTTTACTCCTAAAATCGCCCTAAAGTGCCCGCATGGGAGGTGAACCCCCGGTGAAATTCACCCCTCCCCGCCCCCACTGCGCAGACCCGCCAAAAAGACGAAAACTGCAAAAGCCCGCGCACACAGCGCGGGCAGCAGTTAGTCGCTCGAGGCGAAATCTACTACTGGGTCAGACCGATGAGGTCAGAGACGTTGCCAGCCATGTCAGCGAGCTGCTTCAGCAGAAGAAGCAGCTGGCCGGTCCAGGTACCTTCGGCAGAAAGCTTGAAGAACTCCATGTGATTACTCCTTTAAGGGTTGTGAAAGTTAGGTACACGGGCGCATGCTCACGCCCGCAAGGTTGAATTAGGCCTCAGACTTGGAGGACAGGCCCTCGAAGACGCCGGAGGTCTTCTCGGTCAGGGCGTCGGAACTATTGATCATGGTGTTCATGTTGCCAGCGAACTTCGCAAAGCCAGTGAACAGGTCGTGAATAGCCTTGCCGAAGGTGGAGAAGTTGTCCAGCTGCTCGGTGACGAAAGAGAGATCCATGTGTGTCTCCTTTAGATGTACCCAACTACAGGAGTCGGGGATGTGAATAAACGGTTTTTACGACATCCCGCAGTGGATGTCACGAGGATTATTGTGGCACATTTTGCTGACGCGTCAAACGGAAATTCTGATGCAATTCTCCCATCCATACGTCGCCTAAATCACACCGTACACTTTCTCACTCACCACACAGACAACACTAAGAAACGCCCCCACCTGCACGAATATAAAATACCGCCAATTTAGTCATTCTTTTTTTGGCAGCCCCCCGTAACACCCACCACACTGTGTCCGATTTAATCGGACCGCAACCTTAAATTTGGTTAACCCGGTGTTAACCTTCAGCGAGTGAACGGGGGTGTCTAATGGGGGTAAACTTCGCCGCGGCAGCGGCTTTGGAGCGGGCTGAGTCGGCGTTCCCGCATGCTTTCGACGGCAATGAGGACACGACTGTGCAACACGGCGTGTCGTTCCAAATGTTACGGATGTTACTCAAGTAAAGCCGTCACGTGCCGCGAGAAGCCGGAGGCGCTGTGCACGCTGCGGCCGCCTGAGGGCCAGGCACGCGTACAGAACTAGCGCGGCCCCAAACGCGCAAAAGCGCCCGCCGCGCTCCTCTTTACAAGTAAGGAGTACGGCGGGCGCGTGGAGACGCGAGGGGCGGGGCTTAGAAGCCCATGCCGCCCATCTCGTCAGCGCCAGGAGCGGCCGGTGCGGCCGGCTCCGGCTTGTCAGCAACGACAGCCTCAGTGGTGAGGAAGAGCGCGGCGATGGATGCAGCGTTCTGCAGCGCAGAGCGGGTGACCTTGACTGGGTCGTTGATGCCCGCGGCCATGAGGTCCACGTACTCGCCGGTGGCGGCGTTGAGGCCTTCGCCAGCCTTAAGGTTGGCGACCTTGTCAGCCACGACGCCCGGCTCGAAGCCAGCGTTCAACGCAATCTGCTTAAGCGGTGCGGACAGTGCCTCGCGGACGATCTTCACGCCAGTGGCCTCGTCGCCCTTGAGATCAGACAGGGAGTCCAGAGCCTTGGCAGCCTGCAGGAGGGCGACGCCACCGCCGGCGACAATGCCCTCTTCGACGGCAGCCTTCGCGTTGCGGACGGCGTCCTCAATGCGGTGCTTGCGCTCGGTGAGCTCGACCTCGGTAGCAGCGCCGACCTTGAGGACGGCCACGCCGCCGGAGAGCTTAGCCAGGCGCTCCTGGAGCTTCTCACGGTCGTAGTCAGAGTCAGAGTTGTCGATCTCGGCACGGATCTGCTTGATGCGGCCGTCGATCTGCTCCTGGGAGCCGGCGCCCTGAACGATGGTGGTGTCGTCCTTGGTGACGACGACCTTGCGGGCCTGGCCGAGGAACTCGAGCTCGGCGGTCTCGAGGGAGAGGCCGACCTCCTCGGAGATGACCTGGCCGCCGGTGAGGATAGCCATGTCCTGCAGGGTGGCCTTGCGGCGGTCGCCGAAGCCCGGTGCCTTCACGGCAACGGACTTGAAGGTGCCGCGAATCTTGTTGACGACGAGGGTGGACAGGGCCTCGCCCTCGACGTCCTCAGCGATGATGAGCAGCGGCTTGCCGGTCTGCATGACCTTCTCGAGGACCGGGACGAGGTCCTTGATGTTGGAGATCTTGGAGGAGACCAGAAGGATGTACGGATCCTCGAGGACGGCCTCCTGACGCTCCATGTCAGTGGCGAAGTAGCCGGAGATGTAGCCCTTGTCGAAGCGCATACCCTCGGTAACCTCAAGGTCGACGCCGAAGGTGTTGGACTCCTCGACAGTGATGACGGAGTCCTTGTTCACGGAGCCGTTGCCCACGGTGTACATAGCCTCGGCGATCTTCTCGCCAATGGCCGGGTCAGCGGCGGAGATGCCAGCGGTCGTGGCGATCTGCTCCTGGGTCTCGACCTCCGTGGCGGAAGAGAGCAAGGCGTCAACGACGGCCTTGGTGGCGGTCTCGATGCCGCGCTTGATGCCCATCGGGTTGGAGCCGGCGGCTACGTTGCGCAGGCCCTCGCGGACGAGCGCCTGAGCCAGGACGGTAGCGGTGGTGGTGCCGTCGCCTGCGACGTCATCCGTCTTCTTGGCAACTTCCTTGACGAGCTCGGCGCCGATCTTCTCGTACGGATCCTCGAGCTCGATCTCGCGCGCGATGGACACGCCGTCGTTCGTAATGGTCGGGGCGCCCCAGGACTTCTCCAGGACGACGTTGCGGCCCTTGGGGCCGAGCGTGACCTTGACAGCGTCGGCCAGCGTGTTGAGGCCACGCTCGAGGCCGCGACGCGCCTCTTCGTCAAAGGCAATGATCTTTGCCATGTCTTTTTAACTCCTTGATTGGTGTCTTTTGTCTATGTGGTTGAAAGAAGACGACACTCAAGCGTCCCACCCTTCAAAGAGGCCCGCGACGGCGCGGCTGGCGAGTGTAAACCAACCTCAACTTCAAAGGTGCACGTTCTTAGCACTGACCATTCTCGAGTGCTAGCGACCATTCTGGCACTCGCCCGCACCGAGTGCAAGAAATGACGCGCATGCCCTGAGAGATCGCGAAAGGCCCGCCGGGAACCGGCGAGCCTGGAGCAAAGGGGGCATCGGAAAGCTAGGCGCGAGCCTTGCGGCGAGTCCACCAGTAGGTGAAGGCCACGGCCGCAATGAAGGCGATGATGCCCAGGATATCGGCGTAGGTTCCGCCGGAGAAGAACTCGAGCGGGGACGCGCCGCCGTCCGCCGCGATGAGGCCGGCGTTGACGACGCCGAAGAGGGACTCACCGACGATGAGGCCGGTGGCGAGCAGCGTGCCCAGGCGCTTCTTAGCCTCGGCGCTCTCCTGCTTGGCGGCCCAGTTGTCGTAGAACGTACCGAGGATGGCGCCGATCGGGATGATGATCGTGAGCGAGGCCGGCAGGTACATGCCCATGCCGACGGCGAGCGGCGAGAGGGAGTACTTATCCGTGGTCTTGCGCAAAACCTCGTCGATAACGATGAGGACCGCGCCGATGCCCATGCCGAGGAAGATGAGGTTCCAGTCCAGCGTGCTGTCGAAGATGCCCGAGGCGACCGAGGACATAAGCGCAGCCTGCGGGGCGGCGAGTGCGTCCTCGCCGGCGCCCTCCATGCCCTGGAAGCCGAATCCGGTGAGCATGACCTGAAGGATGGGCGGAATGACGACGGAGCCGAAGAGGACACCGATAATGAGGGCGACCTGCTGCTTCCAGGGCGTCGCGCCCACGAGCTGGCCGGTCTTCAAGTCCTGGAGGTTATCGTTCGAAATCGTGGCGATGCCGAAGATAATGGCCGCCGAGAAGAGCGTGTAGGCCACGAGCGAGAGCGGGTTCGCGTCCACGCCGCGCATGACGGCGGCGATGATGAGCGAGACCGCGACGACGGCGATGATGCCGATGGAGGAAATCGGCGAGTTCGACGCGCCGATGAGGCCGGCCATGTAACCGCAGACGGAGGCGATGACGAGACCGAGGACGAGCGTGAACAGCACGGAAACCGCGATGAGCACGAAGGCGTGCTCGTGAATATCGGTCTGCGAGAGGAAGTCCCACAACAGCAGGCCGATGGGCAGCATAAGGACCACGATGGTGGTGGCCACGTACGGGAACGGAATGTCGCGCTCCGTGACGTCCACGGCGTTGCCCGCCTTGCGGCTGCGCGAGGAAGCCAGGGACTGGGAGATGCCTTTGGCGATGGGGCCAGTGATCTTGATGAGCGTCCACACGGCAGCAATCGCCATGGTGCCGACACCGATGAAGCGGATCTCGCCGGAGAAGACCTCGTCGACGATGTCTGCCATCGCGGCGACGTCCGAGATATCGCCCGCGGTGCGGATGGGCAGCAGGATAATAAAGGAGATGAACACGCCCACGAGCATGGCGATACCGACAGGCAGGCCGACCAAGTGGCCCACGCCGATAAGCGCCATGGACAGGCTCGTACCAAGCGTCGTCGCGCCCGCGCCGAGCTTGAAGTAGCCCGCGACGGAGGACGAGATAGCCTTCATCGCGGCGAGCAGGGACATCGCGGCGGAGATGACGCCGCCCACGAGGATGACGCGCAGGCCCTTGGCGTTTTCCTCTCCTGCTTTGTCCGTGACGCCGTTTGCGCTGTCACCGTCGCCGACTTTAAGGACCTCGGCCGCAGCGACGCCCTCCGGATAGGGCAGGTCCGAGCCGGTAACGAGCGCGCGGCGCAGCGGGATGGAGTACATGACGCCGAGGATGCCGCCGATGGCACACACCGCGGCCGTCTCGAAGAAGCTGAATCCCGTCCAGTAGCCGACCATGACGAGGCCGGGGAGGACAAAGATGATGGCGGACAACGTACCGGCAGCAGACGCGATGGTCTGCACGATGTTGTTTTCCTTGATGTTGTGCCCCTTGAACTTGCGGAGCACGGCCATGGAGATGACGGCGGCGGGAATCGACGTCGCGAACGTGAGGCCCACTTTGAGGCCGAGGTAGACGTTGGCGGCGGTAAACACGAGGGTAATAAGCCCGCCGATGATGACGCCGCGCAGCGTCAATTCCGGCAACGATGCAGGCTTTTTCGCGGTCCCGGCGGGGGCTACTGGTGTGCCCATGCGAGGTCCTTTCTTTTCAAGATAAAATTCAACCTATCGAATGGTAGTCTCCATAGCCCGAATTGCCACATCTATAGTGGGAACCATGACTGATATTGCTAGCTCCGTCCGCGGCGATCGCGCCCGGATTTTCCAGGACCTGTCCCAACTCGTTGGCTTCGCCTCCGTCCACAATGAGCCTGGCCACGAGCAGGCCAACAAGGACGCCGCAGCGTGGGTTGCCGCCGCGCTTTCCGATGCCGCCTTTAGCGTCGAGTCCATCCCCACCACCGACGGCTCCATCGCCGTCCTGGGCAACCGCCCGGGTGACGAGGGTGCGAAGACCGTGCTGCTCTACTCGCACTACGACGTCGTCCCGGCCGGTGACCCGGCCGCGTGGGAGTCCGATCCCTTCACGTTGACCGAGCGCACGCACGCCGATGGCACGACGCGCTGGTTCGGCCGCGGTGCAGCGGACTGCAAGGGCAACGTCGCCGCGCACCTCGCGGCGTTGCGCGCGGTCGAGGAAGCTGGTGGCACCAAGCTGAACCTGAAGTTCCTCGTCGAGGGCTCTGAGGAGCGCGGTGGCGCCGGTCTTTCCGCGCTCATCGAGGAGCGTCCGGAGCTCTTCGCCGCAGACGCCATCCTCATCGTCGACGCCGGCAACTCCGCCGTGGGCCAGCCCACGCTCACCACATCGCTGCGCGGCGGCGGCCAGGTTCGCGTCAAGGTGACGACGGCCGAGTCCGCCGTCCACTCCGGCCAGTTCGGCGGCGCGGCCCCGGACGCCGTGAAGGCACTCATGCGCACGCTCGACTCGCTCACGGACGAGTACGGCCGCACCGTCATCGACGGCGTGGAGTGCCGCGATACCTGGGACGGCCAGGGCTACCCCGCTGACAACTTCCGTGCTGATGCGCAGCTGCTCGACGGCGTGGCCATCGCCGGCGAGGGCTCCTCCGAAGGCGCCACCGAGACCGAGATCGCCTCCATGCTGTGGTCCCGCCCGGCCGTGAGCGTCATCGGCTTTACCTCCACCCCGGTCTCCGAGGCCGTCAACGCCGTGGCCAATGTCGCCGAGGCCGCGCTCAACCTGCGCGTGCCCGCCCACATGTCCGCCGCGGACACGGAGGCCAAGCTCATCGAGCACCTCAAGAACCACGTGCCGTGGGGCGCCCACATCGAGATCACCTCATGGGACGCCAACCAGGGCTTTGCTACGGACCCCGAACTGCCCGCAGCCCGCGTGTTCGCCGAGGCTTTTTCTGAGGCTTATGGCACAGAGACGACCGCGCAGGGCATGGGCGGCTCTATCCCGCTCACCACCGAGCTACAGGAGAAATACCCCAACGCCGAGATCATCCTCTACGGGGTCGAGGAGCCCAAGGCCGTCATCCACTCCGCGAACGAGTCCGTGGACCCGACCGAGATTGAGGCCGTCGCCATCGCCGAGGCCCTCTTCCTCACCCGCTTCTAGCCGCCCCGCAGCGCGCGTTAGCCACAACGTCCGAATAAGGCCCGGATTTTTCGAGATCTGGAACCTTCGTCGGGGGTTGTGGCTATTTTCGTGCGCACGCCGCGGCGCTGTGCGCAGGGGCTGCAGTCACAACAGCCACATAGACAACAGCATTGCTGTAGTCTTGAAGCGACGTAAAACAAAAGGGAGGCGCGCGTGCTCATTCTGCTGCTCGGACTTTTCTGCACCGCAGCGGCTGCACCGCTTATCATACGCCTCTGCGGACGTGCAGGCTTTGGCCTACTCGCGCTCGTTCCGCTCGCGGGATTCATCTGGGTGCTCCAGCTCTTCGTCGAGAAACGCTTCGCCGCGGGCGCGCTCGAGCAGCGCATCGAATGGATGCCAGCGGCCCACCTCGACATCGAGCTGCGCCTCGACCCGCTGGCCGGGCTGTTCTCGCTCATCATCTTAGGCGTGGGCGCGCTCGTCCTTTTCTATTGCTGGGGCTACTTCACGCCCGCGGACGGCGCGGCGCCCCGGCGGCGTCTCGAGATGTTCGCCTCCCAGATGGTCGCCTTCGCCGCCGCCATGTTCGGCCTCGTCATCTCGGATAACTTCCTGCTCATGTACGTCTTCTGGGAAGTGACCTCGCTGCTGTCCTTCCTGCTCGTGAGCTACTACGGCGAGCGCGCCTCCTCGCGCCGCGCCGCGCAGCAGGCGCTCATGGTCACCACCCTCGGCGGCCTGGCCATGCTCATCGGCATCATCGGCTTCGGCCGCCAATCGGGCGTGTGGACGTTCAGCGGCATCGCAAGCCTTCAGGCCGATATCGCGACGACCCCGTATATCGCCTGGTCCGTGTGCCTCGTCCTCGCCGGTGCTCTGAGCAAATCCGCCATCGCGCCCGCCCACTTCTGGCTGCCCGGCGCGATGGCCGCGCCCACGCCGGTCTCCGCGTATCTCCACTCCGCCGCGATGGTCAAGGCGGGCATCTACTTGGTCGCCCGCCTCTCCCCCGAGGTCCACACCGTCCCGGCTTGGCACATCGTGGTCATCCCGCTCGGTTTGTTCACGATGCTGCTGGGCGGCTGGATGGCGCTCAAGCAGCGCGACTTAAAGCTCGTGCTTGCCTACGGCACGGTCTCCCAGCTGGGATTTATCACCTCCGTCGTCGCCATTGGTTCCCGCGAGGCGCTGCAGGCGGGGCTCGCGCTCACCTTTGCGCACTCGCTGTTTAAGGCCACCCTCTTTATGGTGGTCGGAGCCATCGACCATGCGTCGGGGACAAGGGACATCGGAAAGCTCAGCGGCCTGGGGCAGCGCCAACCGGTCTTGGCACTCATCGCTGGCGTCTCCGCGCTGTCCATGGCGGGCCTGCCGCCACTGCTCGGCTTTGTCGCCAAAGAAGCGACGCTGGAGACGGTTCTCCACGAGGAGCTGCTCACGGGCATGCCGCGCAACATGATGCTCGTCGCGGTCGTGCTCGGCTCCATCCTCACCATGGCGTACGCACTGCGCTTCCTCTGGGGCGCGTTCGCGACCAAGGGAACCGAAGGCCCGAGCACGGCCGTGAAGAAGATGCACCACGTCGGCCCCGCCCTGTGGGTCCCGCCGGCTGTGCTCACGGCGCTCACCATCTTCCTAGGCGCACAGCCGGCACCGCTATCCAATGGGCTCACGCAGCACCTCGACCCGATCTTCGGCGAGGGGTCCGCGCTCAAGCTGTGGCACGGCTGGACGCTACCGCTGGGCATCTCGGCGTTTATCATTGTGGCCGGTTGCCTCATGCACTGGCAGCGGGGACTCGTCGCCGCCGCGCAGTTCGACACCCCGGCGCTAGGCAACGCGGACGACGCATACGATGCCACCCTCGCCCGGCTCCGCCGCGCGTCCTTGCGCATTACGGCGCAGACACAGCGCGGCTCCCTGCAGTACAACCTCACCACGATTTTCGTGTGTCTCATCCTCCTCGTGACGGCAGCCCTCGTGGGCGGCGACCTCACGGATGTGCGCATGCACGTCGCGGATAACCCGTGGCAGGCCATCGCGGCCGTCCTCATGATGGCCGCGGCCATCGCGGCCACGGCCATGCACAACCGCTTGTCCGCCGTGCTGGTCGTGGGCATTTCGGGCTACGCGCTCTCCTTCATCTTTGCGCTTCACGGCGCGCCGGACCTGGCACTCACGCAGCTGCTCGTCGAGACCATCATCGTGGTGCTCTTCATGCTCGTCCTGCGCAAGATGCCCGCCAACGTCGAATGGCGCCAGGGCCCGGAGATGAACCGCCTGCGTGCGTGGCTGTCCGTCGCGGTCGGTCTCACCGTCTCGGTGGCGGGCATGTTCGCCATCAACGCGCGCACGGCCGCGCCGATTTCGGAATACATGCCGAAGCTCGCCAAGGAGATTGGCCACGGCGCGAACACGGTAAACGTGTTGCTCGTGGACATCCGCGCGTGGGATACCTTCGGCGAAGTCACCGTCCTCGTCATCGCGGCGACGGGCGTGGCCTCGCTCATCTACCGCACGCAGTCCTTCACGCGCTCCTCGCGCCGCCCCACGCTGCGTGCAGTGGGCCGCCGCTGGCTGGCCGTGGGCTCCGAGTCGGAGCAACGCCAGAACCGCTCGCTCATGATCGACGTCATCACGCGCCTGCTCTTCCCGTCCATGATGGCGCTTTCGCTCTACTTCTTCTTCGCCGGCCACAACGCGCCCGGCGGCGGTTTTGCGGGCGGCCTCGTGGCCTCGCTCGCGTTCACGCTGCGCTACCTCGCGGGCGGGCGCGAGGAGCTCGAGGAGGCTTTGCCTATCGATGCCGCCCGCCTGCTCGGCGCCGGCCTTCTTACCTCCTCGGTCTCCGTCATCGTGCCGCTGCTTTTGGGCCAGCCCCCGTTGACGACGGCGTATACGAAGCTCGAGGTGCCATTCCTCGGCGCGGTCTCGCTGCCCTCGGCGCTCATCTTCGACGCGGGCGTCTACATCATCGTCGTGGGGCTCACCATGCACATCCTTACCTCGCTTGGCGGCAAGCTCGACGAGGAAGAGGAGGCACGTAAGCAGCGCGCCCGCGACCGCAAGCGCTCGCTCCAACTACAAATGCGCCACCAAGCCGGCCGCAAGCCGACGAACGCGCCGGCACAGGCCACGGCATCCACCGCAACAGCGACGACAAGCACAGGAAAGGAGACATCATGACCGCCAATCTCCTCCTCTTGCTCGCCTCGGGCGTGTCCGTCGCGGCGGGCGTCTACCTGCTACTCGACCGCGCGATGACGAAAATGCTCATGGGCATCCTACTCATTGGCAACGGCGCGAACCTGCTCATGCTCCAGGCAGGCGGCGAGCCGGGGTCCCCGCCCATTACCGGGCGCGAATCCACGCAGTATGGCGAACAGATCGCAGACCCGCTGGCGCAGGGCATGATCCTCACGGCCATCGTCATTTCCATGGCAATGACGGGCTTCATCCTCACGCTGGCCTATCGCCAGTACCGCTACCGCACGGCGGACGTCATCGAGGACGACACGGAAGACGCAGCCATCGCGGCGAGCGTGGGCCGGTCAACCTCGACGATCTCGCCAGACGTCGACGCGTCCTCCGACCCCACGACAGGCAGGGACACGGACAAGGGCGACGCCTTCGGCCCCTCGTCCTTTGAGGAGCCGGTGAAAGGCCCAGAGAAACACCATAAGAAGAAGCCGGAAAGCACCGCGAAGGGAGACAGCGATGGCTGAGCCGCTGCACGGCCTGGCCGAGGTCGTCTACCCGTTCGTGGGTTATCTCATCCCGCTGCCGATCATCATTCCGGCGGTGGCGGCGGCGCTCGCCATGCTCTTCGCCCGCGTGCCGTGGGTACAGCGCACCCTCGCCTTCTTCGCGCTGCTCGCCAGCGCGGGCGTGGCGGCACTGCTCATCGTCATCGCGGATTTCTACGGCATCCAGGCCATCCAGGTCGGCGGATGGGACGCCCCGGTGGGTATCACGCTCGTCGCGGACCGGTTGAGCTCAATCATGCTCTTCACGTCGTCCATCGTGCTCTTCTCCGTCATGTGGTACGCCATCGCGCAGGGCATCCGGGACGGCGACCGCGACTCCCCCGTCGCGGTCTTCTTGCCCACGTACATGCTGCTGTCCATGGGTATTAACGTCTCCTTCCTCGCTGGCGACTTGTTTAACCTCTACGTTGGCTTCGAGATCTTCCTCGTGGCGTCCTACGTGCTGCTCACCCTCGGCGCGTCCCCGGCGCGCGTGCGCGCGGGCGTAGGCTACGTCATGGTGTCGATGACCTCGTCCATGGTCTTCGTCGTGGGCCTCGCGCTCGTCTACGCGGCGGTGGGCACGATGAACATGGCGCAGATCGGCGAGCGCATGAACGACATCCCGGGCGGCACGCAGGCCGCCATCTTCGGCGTGCTTCTCATCGCGTTCGGCATCAAGGCCGCCATAGTGCCGCTCGACGCGTGGCTGCCGGACTCCTACCCCACCGCGCCGGCGCTCGTCACGGCCGTCTTCGCGGGCCTTCTCACCAAGGTCGGCGTGTACGCCATCATTCGCATGCGCACCTCCGTGTTCACAGATGGCACGCTCGACACGCTGCTCATGTGGGTCGCGCTCGCCACGATGGTGGTGGGCATCCTCGGCGCCATGGCGCAGGCTGACATCAAGCGTCTGCTGTCCTTTACGCTGGTGAGCCACATCGGCTACATGATCTTCGGCGTCTCGCTCGGCTCCGCACAGGGCCTGTCCGGCGCCATCTTCTACGCGGTCCACCACATTCTGGTGCAGACGGCGCTCTTCCTCGTTGTCGGCCTTATCGAGCGCCAGGCGGGCACGTCCTCGAT
The DNA here is from genome assembly GCF_001563605.1 of Corynebacterium sp. CMW7794. Taxonomy (NCBI): domain Bacteria; kingdom Bacillati; phylum Actinomycetota; class Actinomycetes; order Mycobacteriales; family Corynebacteriaceae; genus Corynebacterium; species Corynebacterium sp. CMW7794. The sequence continues at coordinate 19,838 of NZ_KQ961759.1, read as the reverse complement.
GCGCCGGTTGGGCTCGCTCATGTACACCGCGCCGCTTGTCGCGGTCCTCTACTTCATCCCAGCCATCAACCTGGGCGGCATCCCGCCGTTCTCGGGCTTCTTGGGCAAAATCATCCTGCTCCAGGCAGCCGCGAACGACGGCTCGCTGCTCGCGTGGGTGCTCATCGTCGGCGCCGTCGCGACCTCGCTGCTCACGCTCTACGTCATGATGGTCGTCTGGGCCAAGGCCTTCGTCCGCGACCGCGCAGACGCCCCGGATTACCATGAGCCCGCCCAGCCTGCCGATGCCCCCTCCCGCATCCCCTCCGGCATGATCGGCGCCACCACGCTGCTGGTCGCTGCCTCGGTGGCCATTACGGTGCTCGCTGGCCCCATCTCCGGCGTGACCTCGCGCGCGGCGGAGTCAGCGCAGGATGACGGCATCTACCGCTACGCAGTACTCGGCGAGACGTCCGAGAATCCCACGCGCCGTCTCGACCAAAAGGAGCGCTACGCGGAGGGCCACGAGAACGCCGAACGCGGCGCAGACTCTTTGGGCGAGCGCCGCGCCTCACTCAAGGACCCGGCGCCGGGCCTGTCCACGGCCCCGGCGACGGCAACGGCCTCGCCCACGAGCGCCGCTCCCGTTGATGAGGGCTCGGCGGACATTGAAAAGAAGGAGCCGCGATGAGAGCACAGTTGCCGCACCTCAACGAAAAAATTAGTGGCCGACTCAGTGGCGTGCAGCACCGGTTCCGCCCGTGGTTTATCGTGTGGATCCTCGTCATGTGGTGCCTGCTCATGGGCGAGCTCACCGTGGCCAATGTCGTGGGCGGCGTGCTCGTGGGCCTCGCGGTGACCTACCTCCTGCCGCTGCCTGCCATGCCGGTGGGCGGCCTTGACATCTCGTGGGGCCTGCTTGTCCGGTTCATCGGCGTGTGGCTCTGGGATTTTTTGGTGGCTTCGCTCAAGGTGGCGTGGCTGGCCATCCGGCCGGCCGCCCCGCCGCGCACGGCCATCCTCACCGCGCCCATGCGCGTGGACAACGAGTTCGTCCTGGCTCTCGCAGTCTTCCTCTACAACCTCCAGCCGGGTGGGACGGTGACGGATATTGATATCGCCGGACGCATGCTCACCGTCCACATCTTGGAAGCAGACAATGAGCTTGACATCGAGCGGGCTCTGGGGAGCATCGGCAAGCTGGAGCGCGCCATGATTGCCATCTTTGAAAGGAGCGTCTAGATGCCCGACACGCTGTATGACTGGGGCCTCGCGGTGGCCGCGGCGATGATGACGGTGTCCTTCCTCGTGATCGTCTGGCGCATCATTACCGGCCCGAACTCTCTCGACCGGCTCGTGGGCATGGATGGCTTCGTGGCCGCCTTCCAATGCGCGCTCGCCACGTATATCTGCTGGTCACTGGATACGACCGTGGTCAACGCGATGCTCGTCATCGCGCTGCTTGGCTTCATCTCGACCGTCGCCGTCACCCGCTTCCGCAGGAGGGACAACCAATGATCACCGACATCATCTCGCTCGTCCTCGTGCTCGCCGGGTCTTTCTTCGTCCTCGCGGCCGCGCTGGGCACTATACGCTTCCGTGACACGATGGCGCGCGTCCATGCGGTGGCCAAGCCGCAGACCATCGGCTTAGTCCTCGTGCTCCTGGGCGCGTTCATCCGCGTGGTCGGCTCGCCGGAGTTCAGCGTGGCACAGCGCAGCGACTTAGGATTGCTGCTCCTGCTCGGGCTCTTCGCGCTTGCGACGGCGCCGGTCACGGCACAGCGCATCACGCGTGTTGCCCGCCGCGAAGGCCTCTACGATCGTGATGAAAATATGTCCCGAAACGACCGGCCTGCCGGAAAAACGATGCGTCGCCGCTAGGATGTAGCTTCGTGAAGAAAATCAATGGTCTGCCCACTCTTGCCGTGGGGCTTACTGCCCTCGTGGCTTTCATGTTGTACCGCGTGTTCACGTACGAGGGCAACACGCCGCTCGTGTGGCGCGTGCCCATTGACCTCGACATCTACGCCCTCGCGGGCAAGGACCTCCGCGACGGCGGGCTGCTCTACGACGCCGCGTACATTGGCAAGCTGCCGTTTACCTACCCGCCGTTTGCGGGCGTGCTCTTCAAGTGGCTGTCCCTGCTCAACGACAACTGGCTCATCGGCGTGTGGCAGATCGGCACGGGTGTGGCGCTCTTCGCCGTCATCCTGCTCGTGCTGAACAACCGTTCGTATAAGCTCACGCCGCTCACCGTCTACGTGGCCTTCCTGCTCACGCTGGGCACCACGGCCATCGAGCCGGTCATGGGCACGCTCTTCTTCGGCCAAATCAACGTCTTCCTCATGCTGCTGTGCGCGCTCGACCTGCTGCCGCGCCGCTGGCGCCTGCCCGGCGTAGGCATCGGCCTGGCTGCGGGCATCAAGCTCACGCCGGCGTACATGGGCCTCGTTCTGCTCTTCCAGCGCCGCTGGTGGGCGGTCGTGGGCTGCCTCGCGACGTTTATCGCCACGGTCCTCGTGGGCTACTGGATTGTCCCGGACGCCAACGATTTCTGGACGAACGCGGTCTTTAACTCCTCGCGCATCGGCGACCACGTGAACCCGGGCGCGATGGGCTTGCGCTCCGTCCTCGAGCGCCACTTCGGTCTCGCGGGCGGCGTGGGCTGGCTGCTTGCCGTCTTCGTCACGTTCTGCCTCACTCTCGCCGCGAACCTCGTGGCGACGCGCCGCGGCAACCAGGCGCTCGTCTTCGCATTTACCGGCGTCAGCTCGTGCATGGTCTCCCCATTCGCGTGGTTCCACCACTTCGTGTGGGTCGTCCCGCTCGCCGTCGTCATCCTGCTCGGCGCGAACCAGTGGCTAGGCGAGCGCCTACCGGGCTGGGCGGCCGCGCTCGGCTCGATGGTCGCGATGTGCGTGTGCGTCATGCCCTGGATTTCCGCCGCGTTCTGGTTCGACGCGAGCTACCACAACCTCGATGACTGGACGAGCCCGCAGCCGCTCATGTCCCTCCTCTTCCCGTTCGCGGGCGGGGTCTACATGTTCTTCTACGCGGTGAGCGGCTTCTGGACGCTGCGCCGCGGCGGGCGACACGCGCGAGTCTAAGCAGTTTTAAACCAGGGGGTGGCCGGCGGCGAGCTCGTCGCAGGCGAGGTCCACGGCCGGGTTCCACGAGCGCGTCTCCTCGAAGAGGCGGCGCTGGCGCTCGTAGCCGGCGCCGTGCTCAATAATCTCTAGGATGCGGGCGAGTTCCGCGGCGCAGCCGAGCTCGCGGGCGAGCGGCGTAAGCTCCTCGACGAGGTCCGCGAGCTCATCCTTGACCCAGCGCTCGTCCGTCTCGCGCGACGTGATGACGAGGGCGTCCATGCCGTAGCGAGCGCCGCGCCACTTATTCTCGGCAACGTGCCAGGGCTGCAGGGTGGGCAGCGGCTCGCCGGCTTCCCACAGACGGTCGTAGTGGACCACGAGGCAGTGCGTGAGCGCGACGATGGCGGAGAGCTCGCGGAGGTTGGAGGCGGCATCGGAAATGCGGACCTCGACGGTGCCCCACTTGGAGGCCGGGCGGATGTCGAAGTGCATGGAGCCGGTGTGGTTGATGACGCCGGAAATCGACTGGTCGCGCATGTAGGACTGCCACTCGGCCCAGCTACCGAATTGGTAAGGCATGCCGGCGGTGGGCAGCTGCTGGTAGAGCATCGTGCGGTTGGAGGCGTAGCCCGTGTCGAGCCCGTCCCAGCCCGGCGAGCACGCGGAGATGGCGAGCAGGTGCGGGTACGTGGTCATGAGCGCATTGATGATCGGCCACACCTTGTCCTCGTGGCTCACACCGACGTGGACGTGCGTGCCCCACAGCAGCATCTGCTGGCCCCAGTAGCGCGTGCGGTTGATGATCTCCTTGTAGGAGTCCTTGTCCCCCAGCGGGTTCTTCCGGAAATCCGAGAACGGGTGGCCGCCGGAGGCCCACAGGCGCAGGCCGCGTTCCTCGGCGGCCGCGCGGACGAAGGACAGGTCGCGGGCGAGCTCCTCCATCGCCTGCGGCACCGTATCGCAGATGCCGGTGACGAGCTCGACGGTATTTTGGAGGAACTCCTTCTCCAGGTGCACCTCGGGGTGGGCGGTATTGACGGCCGCGATCACCTCCGGCCCGCGCGCGACGAGGTCGCGAGTCTGGGGATCGACAAGCGCGACCTCCCACTCGACGCCAAGCGTCGGTTTGGGGGATCGCGCAAAAATTTCAGCCGGGGTATTCACCCTTAAAATTTAACCCTATTGGTTGACCAACACGATAGTCACCGCGCCCTCAGCCATGGCTTTCTCGGGCAAGGCCTGGATATTCTCCTTCGCGACACCACTGAATTTATCTGCGAGGGTGCGCGCCTGAGCCTCGGCAACCGCGTCGCCGGCCGGGAAGAAGACGGTGGTCTCGGTGAGGATTTCATCCGCGAAGTTGCCCACCTCGCCAAGCTCGTAGCCGGCGTCAGTCACCTGCTTGGACACGTCGGCAGCCAGGCCCTGCACCGTCGAGTTGTTGAGGATGCTCACCTTGCGCTGGCTTGCCGATGCCCCCTCTCCCGCACCGTCTGCCGACACCGCCGCGTCACCTTCTCCGGCTGGGGCCGGGGCGCCAGGCGTGGCCGCGCCGTCCGCGCCGTCCGCGCCGGTCTCGCCCTGGCCCTCGGCTGGGGTGGCGGACTGGCCGTTGGCGGGGGCATCGGAAGGCTGGGCCTGGCCGGGCTGGGGCTGCTGGGCCTGGGGCGACTGGGCGGCCACGGGGGCATCGGCAGCCGTGGGCTCCGGGTTGCCGCCGCGGGTAAAGCTGTAAAGGGCCCAGAGGCCGAGTGCGACGGCGACGGCGATGAGCACCATCGCGAGGCCGCGCAGGGGCAGCCCTGCTGCCGGGGACTTCTCGTTCGTCTCAGGATTCACATTAGTCACATGCGTCACTTTAGCCGTCGGGCTGCTCCGTGGGGCGCGCGGCGCGCCGAAGATCCTCCCTCCGATCCCGCACGCGGCGCAGACGGCCCACGAGCTGCGGCGAATAGGCGAGCGCGTCGGCCGAGTCGAGCAGCCGGTTGAGCCGCTGGTGATAGCGGACGGGCGACATGTCGAAGCGCTCACGGATGGCCGCCTCCTTCGCGCCGACGGCGCGCGGGGCCTGCGCCTCGAAGTCTAAGAGGGCGGCGTCTAGGTCTGACAGCGAGCTCATGCCTAAACTGTAGGCCATGACTATTCGCCCCATCGTAATCCACGGCGATCCCGTGTTGCACCACCCCACCGAGCCGGTGACCGAGCCCATCTCCTCGCCCGAGCTCCAAGAACTCATTGCTGACATGTACGAGACCATGGAGGTCGCCCACGGCGTGGGTCTCGCCGCCAACCAGGTGGGCGTCAACAAGCGTCTGTTTGTCTACCACTGCCCGGACACGGATGGCCCGAACGGCACCGAGCTCGAGGGCGGCGGCATGCGCAAGGGTTGTGTCATCAACCCGGTGCTCGAGACCTCCGAGATCCCCAAGACCATGCCCGCCGACGATGGCTCCGAGGACGAAGGCTGCCTCTCCGTACCCGGCGAAGGCTTCCCCACCGGCCGCGCCGACTGGGCCCGCGTCACCGGCAAGGACGAGCACGGCAACGACATCTCGATTGAGGGCTACGGCTTCTTCGCCCGAATGCTCCAGCACGAGACCGGCCACCTCGACGGCTTCGTCTACACCGACGTGCTTACCGGCCGTTACAAGCGCCAGGCGAAGAAGATCATTAAGTCCAACGGCTGGACCGAACCGGGACTTACCTGGCTGCCCGGCGAAGGCCCGGATCCCTTCGGCCACGACGACTAAGCTCGCCTTCCCATGAGCTACATTTTCCGCTCCGATGCCCCGCGCGTGGGCGAGCGCGTGGTCGTGCGCCGCGACATGGGCGGCGGCATGCATTCCGATGTCATCGGACACGTCGTCTCCCTCGACCCCCTCGTCGTCCGGCCGCAGGCGGTGGGCGGCTACCCGTCCGCGCTCGAAGCCATCACCATTCCGGATGAGCAGATTCAGATCGTGAAGAAGCTCTCCCCGCGCATGGTCCGCAACTCCGACATCCGTGCGGTCGAAGTCGCCACCGCCGCGGCCTTCCCTGGCAAGGAACACACGTGGACCGCGGACGGCCAATGGCTCATGCGCGCCGGCGATGGCGTGACGGAACGCTCCAACTCCGCGACCCCGCTCGGCCCCTCCGCTGGCTTCACCCAGGTGCCACTCGCCGAAATCGAGACCTTCTACACCCGCCACGATTTGCCGCTCATCCTCGAGCTGCCCGAACGCATCGGCAAACCCGCCGAGAAGCTCGTTGCAGGCAACCCCGCATGGACGCTCGGTCCCGAAATCTCCGTCATGGTCCGCTCGCTCGCGGACCTCAGCGACCTGCCCGACCGTCCCGACGAGTGGGAGTTCCACATCGACGACCAACCCGACGACGACTGGCTGGCTCTCTATCACTTCCGCGGCCAAGCCCTGCCGCCGGAAGCGCTCGAATACCTACGCACACGCATCGAGGGCCACATGGGCTTCGGCCGCCTCGTTACCCGCGAGGGCGAGACCGTCGCCATCACGCGCGGTACGCTCACCGATTCCGGCAACGGCACACATTGGCTCGGCTACTCCGCCGTCGAGGTCGCCCCAGCCTGGCGCCGCCGCGGCCTCGCGACACAGCTGGGCATGGACATGCTCCGCTGGGGCCGTGAGCATGGCGCCGAGCGCGCCTACCTCCAAGTCCTCGGGACCAACGAGGCCGGCGTGGGCCTCTACACCAAGCTCGGCTTCATCGAGCAGCACCGCCACCGCTACGCTCACTTCACGGGCGAGCCCGGCACCGACGCCCGCTAGCCCCTGCCGTCCCTCGCCAACCATGTGCGGAGAGGCGCACGAAGCGCCACTACCCCGCCCCGGGCACACGCGAAAGGCGCCGCACGGAGCGGGGTGGGCAGGATTGGACAGGGCAGGGCGCGGGGCCATCGACTAAGCAATTCCCAGGTCGAACAGCCCACCATCTTCCGGCGGCTGGTCCGGCACGTCCGGAGATCCAGGCGGAGAAGTCTGTTCCGGCGAGGCCTCGGGGCGGGCCCGGAGACGTTCGCCCGGCGCACGACTGCGCTTGTGAGTCTCATTAAACTGCAGGTCACCGCCGTCCGGCGGGCGCCAGCCCACGGTTCCGGTGCGCAGGTCGCGCTCGAAGTGACCGAGTCCGCCCGAGCCGTCCCACTTGTCGTTGTTCGTCACGTGGCAGGGGCGGCACGCGATAGTAAGGTTCTCGATATCGGTGCGACCGCCGTTGGCGAAGGCCACGATGTGGTGGATATCGCTCATGACCAGCGGGGTATCGCAACCACGGCCGGAGCACACGAGCTCCGAGGCCGCTAGCGCGAGACGCTGCTCGAGCGTCGCCGTGCGGGTCGAGCGACCCATAGTGAGCGGCACCGGCGTGAGCCCGTCCATGAGGACCGCAAAGTCGGAACCGGCGCCGCCGGCGAGGAGGACCTCGAGCGCGTTGAGCGTGTAGCCCGTGTTCGTCTCGAAGCGGGTGTCCGCGTCAACGTGGCGCAGATCCTCGAGCGTCGTCGCGATGACGAGCGAGCCAATGCCACGAGCCTGGCGCTCGGGTGCCGAAAGATGCCCGCGGATAATGGCAAAGAACTGGTCCGCCATCCGCTGGCGCATGGTGCGCTTATCTTCTTCCGGGGCGACGACGGTGTTAGAGCCGCCGACACGGCCCGGCGCGAGCGCTGCGCGCAGGGCGGCCGCCATCTCCGCGGTGAGGTAGCCGCCGAAGGGCACGCCGCCGTCCGCGTCCTGCTGGCCCAACCAGATCGTGCGGTTCTTCCGCGCCGTGAGGCGGTCGCGACGATCCTCCGGGGTACGGCCGCGACGGTTGGCGTCCTGGACCTTAGCGCGCAGCCACTGGCGCAGATCTTTCTCAGAGCGCTTTCCTGCCTCCTTAAGCGCGAGCGCGTGGAGTTCGGCCTTGGACGGATCGCACGTATCCGAAAGACGCTCGAGCTCCTGGTCGATGACGCGCTGCTTGGACTCGCGCACACGGCGGGCACGCCCACGAGCCTCGGCGCGGGCGGCGGCGTCACGCTCCGCCTGCTCGCGGCGCTTGCGCTCCTCTTCTTCGCGGCGCGCCGCCTCTGCGGGATCCGGCGAGGGTTCCGCAGGTTCGGGCCCGGGGTCAGGAGAGGGAGCATCGAAAAGCAAACGACCCGCATTGAGGCGGGCCGTGGCGGTGGCGTGATCGATATCGAGGACGTGGGTGAGGTAGTCGATGGTGCGGGTGGAACCGACCAGGCGGCCAGCGTCCGCGAGATGTGCGAGCCAGGCAAAGCGTGCGTCGGCGAAGGCCTTCTTGGCCATGGCGCGCTCAAGTTCTTCCATGGGCTGGGAGAGCTCGGCAAATGCCGAAACCTCAACGACTGCCTGCAGCCGCTCCAGCAACGCGTCGATCTGATTGACCAGTTCCTGCGGATTATCCATCTCTACCTCCTCCCACTTACACATTCGATAATATTCACCCACCAAGCAAAGTCAAGCCTTTTTTAGAACAACTTTTCTAACCTTAAAGCCGACAGTGAGACATATTCGATAGCGACCTGGGAGAAGCAAGGTAATCTTTAGGCCATGCGCATCGCCACGTGGAATATCAACTCGGTTCGAGCCCGGACCGAACGCGCCGTCGACCTCCTTCGCAAGCACGACCTCGACGTGCTCTGCCTGCAAGAGACCAAGGTGGCGGACGACAAATTCCCGCGCGCCCCCTTCGAGGAGGCCGGGTACCACGTGAGCGCCCATGGGCTGAACCAGTGGAACGGCGTGGCCATCGTGTCCAAGGACGCGCCGGAGGACGTACACACAAGCTTCCCGCACCAGCCCGGGTTCGCAAAGGACCAGACCAAGCCGCAGAACCTCGAGGCGCGCGCGATAGGGGCGACGATCAGGGGCGTGGAAATCTGGAGCCTCTACGTGCCCAACGGCCGCGAGCTCACGGACCCGCACTACGGCTACAAGCTGGCGTTCTACTACGCCCTGGCGCGCTATGCGGAGGACAAAGCGAAGGGCAAGCTGCTGCTCACTGGCGACTTCAACGTCGCGCCCCGCGACGAGGACGTGTGGGATATCGACTTCTTCAAGGGAAAGACCCACGTATCCGAGCCGGAGCGGGCGGCGTTCGAGATGATCCTCGAGGCCGGAGTGCGAGAGCTCAAACCGAAAGAACGCTACACCTACTTCGACTACAAGTCCGCGCGCTTTGAGCGCAACCAGGGCATGAAGATCGATTTCTTGCTGGCAACGGAGGCGCTGCACGACAAGCGCACGTGGGTGGATCTTGAGGAACGCGCCGGCGAGAAGACCTCGGACCACTGCCCGCTCATCACGGAGCTGGACCTGCCGGACTTCAACGCGGTGCGCTGATGAGCCTCAATATCGATCTGTCGATGTGGCAGTTTGTTCTGCTCATCGTCGATTACACCATCAAGATTCTGGCCGTCGGCTTCGTGCCGGAGGGGCGGCGCCCGTCGAGCTCGACGGCGTGGCTGCTCGCCATTTTGCTGCTGCCCTACATCGGGCTGCCGCTGTTCCTGCTCATGGGCTCGCCATATATCAACCGGCGCCGGCACCGCATCCAAAAAGAAGCCAATGAGATGATCGAGGACGTCCACGCGGGCATGCCGGACCACCCGCACGATGAACTGCCTACGGAAATCGAGTCGCTGCTCAGGCTCAACCGCCGGCTCACCGGGTTCCCCGCCGTGCACGGCCACAACGCGGGCATCCACGCGGACTACGAGGAAGCCATCGCCGCGATGGCCCGCGCTGTCGACCGCGCCGAAAAGTACGTCTACGTCGAGATTTACATCCAATCCTGGGACACCGTCACCGCGCCCTTCTACGAGGCACTGGAGCGCGCTGCAACACGGGGCGTCGAGGTCAAGTTACTCCTCGACCAGATTGGTTCCTACAAGTACAAGGGCTACCGGAAGCTCGGAAAGAAGCTCACGAACGCGGGCATCGACTGGCATCTCACGCTACCCATCTCGCTCATCCGCGGCCGCTTCCGCCGCCCCGACCTGCGCAATCACCGCAAATTCATGGTCGTCGACGGCGAGGTGGGCTTCCTCGGATCGCTCAATATGATCCAGCGCCAGTATCGCACGAAGGACCGCGCGTGGGTCGACTACATGACGGAGCTCACCGGGCCCATCGTCGCCTCGCTGAGCGCCATCTTCGCCGTGGATTGGTACCTCGAATCAGACGACATCATCGAGCCTCAGCTCCCGCCCCACCGCGACACCTCGGCCGAGGACACGAACTACCTGCAGCTCATCCCCTCTGGGCCCGGCTACACCACGGAGCCGAACCTGCGCATGTTCAACTCCGTCATTCACCACGCCAAGCACCGCCTGGTCATGGTGAGCCCCTACTTTGTGCCGGACGAGTCCATGATGGACGCCATCACCACCGCCTGTTACCGCGACGTCGACGTCGAGCTCTACGTCTCCGCCGCCGCGGACCAGTTCATGGTCAACCACGCCCAATCCTCGTACTACCAGGCGCTTCTCGAGGCCGGCGTGCGCATTTTCCAGTTCCCCTACCCCTTCGTCCTGCACTCCAAGTTCCTCGTCGCGGACCCAGGCCACCCCAACCCGCTGTGCATGTTTGGCAGCTCCAACATGGACATGCGTTCCTTCGGCCTCAATTATGAGACCACGTTGCTCGTAGCGCAGGGCAATCTCATCGACCAGTTCGCCCAGCTCAGTGCCAACTACCGGGCCGTCTGCCACGAGCTCACCCTCGACGAGTGGAACAAGCGCGGCTTCGGCCGCCGCTACGTCGACAACGTCATGCGGCTTACCTCAGCGCTGCAATAGCTTTCCGATGCCCCCTAGCCCGCTTCGCGTGCTAGGCGAGACGTAGCCCAAAAACCCGCAGCCGCCGCAATAATCCCGCAGGTCAGGATACCGAAAGCCATCGTATGCGTAGGCTGGGATCCTAAGCCCATAAGCGGCGAGACGATGCCGCCCAACAGCGACTGGACAAAGCCCATGACCGCGGAGATGGAGCCAGCAAGCTCGCGGCGAATGCCCGTGGCCAGCGCCGTCGCGTTGCCCATGATAAACCCCACCGGGGACGTGGCGAGCAGGATGCAGGCAACGATGAGGTACCAGGGGGCATCGGCAAGCGCGGCGACGGTGAGGATGAGGCCTCCGCCAACGCACAGCAGCAGGCCAGCGCGGAGCATGGTCACGGCGCCGAAGCGTGTGACGAGGCGCGAGTTGATGGTGGTCGCGACGAGCATGCCCAACGCGTTGATGGCGAAGAGCAGCGAGTAGTGGGCGGGGCTGAAGCCGTAGACCGTCTGGAGGACGAAGGAGGACGCCGAGATATAGCTAAACAGCGCGCCGAAGCCGAAGGCCATAGCGAGGAGGAAGCCCCACACGAGCGGCATGCGCACGACGGTGAGGTAATTGCCCGCGACCGTGCGCACGAGGCCGCCGGTGCGCTCGGCCTTGCCGCCGGTCTCCGGGACGAGGAGGAACGCGAGGAGGAGCTGGACGGCGTGGAGACCGGTAAGCGTCCAGAAGATGCCGCGCCAGCCCACGGGCTCGGCGAGCAGGCCGCCGATGACCGGTGCGATGGCCGGCGCGATGCCGCCGATGGCCATGAGCACCGAGAACGTCTTCGCCGCCGCGGAGCCGCTGAGCAGGTCTGGCACGACGGAGCGCGCGAGCACGTTGCACGCGCCGCCGCCCAGGCCTTGGAGGATGCGGGCGAGGATGAGCACGCCGATGCCCGGCGCGAGGGCCGCAAGCACGGACGCCACGAGCGCCAGGCCTGCGGACCACAGCAACAGCCGGCGGCGGCCCACGACGTCCGAGACCGGACCGATAAGCAGCTGGCCGAAGGCCATGCCCACGAAGAAGCCGGTGAGCGTGAACTGCGCGACGGCCTGCTCGACGCCGAACTCGCCAGCGATGTGCGGCAGGACGGGCAGGTACATGTCAGTCGCAAAAGGCGCTGTTGCGGACAACAGCGCCAAGGTGAGCATGAGGGGGACGGGAATCATACGTCTCGTTTTACCAAGGCGGCCACGCCGCCCAGCCACAGGATGGCGGCCCAGAGCACGAAGACGACGAGGTACCAGTGCGAGTTATCCGCGAAGACGGACCACGAGCCCGCCGCGTCCGTGAGCCACGAGCGCAGCGCGTTAAACGGCGAGAAGTGCATGAGCTTCTCGCCCACTTTCGGCACGAACTGAATGAGGTTGTCCACTCCCCAGAACAGGATGAGTCCCACGGCAATCGTGCCCGCGGACTGGCGCAGCAGCAGCGCCAGGCCCTGGGCGAAGACGACCATGAGCGCCGTGCCCACCGGGTACGACCACAGCGCGCGCTGCGCGACCGGGTCTGCAAAAATGTTGTCGAAGCCGACGACCTCGTCCGCCATGAGCTGCGCGAGCCCCAGGCACGCGACGATGCCGATGAACATGAGCACCGCAGCGATGACGGCGTAGAGCACAAGCTTCGCCACGGCGACCTGCGCGCGGTGCGAGTTCGCCAGGTACAGCGGCGTGGGAAGGTTGTAGCGGTACTCCGTCGTGATGACCATGATCGCCTGAATCATGAGCACGGACAGGTTGAGCCACAACAGGCCCGAGACCACGATGGACGCGCTCGCCACCGCGGGCGCTCCGTCGAAAAGCGAGGTCAGCCGCGTAGTGAAGAACGCCCACAGCAATGAGAAGACGAAGAACAGGCCGGTCGTCCATCGGAACGACGCCGTCGTGGTGAGCTTCGTGAACTCCGCACGAATCGTATTAACGAGCATGGTGGCCTCCTTGGTTGCCCGCCGGGCGGGACTGATATTGCACGTCGTCGCGCGTGAGCTCCATAAACGCGTCCTCGAGCGAGGCGCGGCGCAGCGAAAGCTCGTCGAGCGCCACGCCCACGCTAAACGCGAGGCGACCGATGCTCTCCGTCGTCTGGTCCGGCACGATAAGCGTCGGGCGGCCTTCTTCGTCCGCGCCGCGCTCGTAGCCGATGCCTTCCGCGCTCAGCGTGCCCGCGAACGCGTCGAGGTGCTCGGCGCGCACGATGACGGACGAGCCCGAGTACTGCTTGACGAAGTCGTACGTGGGCATGTCCGCGATGAGCCGGCCGCGGCCGATGACCACGAGCTGGTCCGCCGTGAGCGCCATCTCCGAGAGCAGGTGCGAGGAAATGAGCACCGAGCGGCCCTCCGCCGCGAGCGCCTTGACGAGCGAGCGCACCCAGCGGATGCCCTCCGGATCGAGACCGTTGACGGGCTCGTCGAGGAGCAGCACCTCCGGGTCGCCGAGCAGCGCCGCCGCCAGGCCCAGGCGCTGGCCCATGCCCAGCGAGAAGCCGCCGGCCTTCTTACCCGCCACGCCGTCGAGGCCCACGATTCCCAGCACCTCGTCCACGCGCGACAGCGGCAGCCCGTTCGACTGCGCCATCCACTTCAAGTGGTTGCGCGCGCTGCGGTTGGGGTGCACGGCCTTCGCGTCGAGCAGCGCGCCCACCTTCGTGAGCGGGTTGCGCAGCTCGCCGTACGGCACGCCATCGATGAGCGCACGCCCGGCCGTCGGCCGGTCGAGCCCCAGAATCATCCGCATGGTCGTCGACTTGCCCGCGCCGTTCGGGCCCAAAAAGCCCGTGACGACGCCCGGTTTGACTTCGAACGTCACGTCATCGACCGCGCGGACCGAACCATATTGCTTGGTCAGCCCTTGAATTTCAATCATGCGGACAACACTACAGCCCCAACTCCGCCACCGCGTCCCGCAGGCCCGGCAACGCCGCCCGGAACGCCGGCAACAAATCCAACTGCTCCACCGCGTCCCCCGCCAACGGCACCCAGCGCAGCTCCTGGGATTCCTCATTCGCCACCACCGGCAGTCGACGCGAAGCCCCCGCGAGCACCGTCGTATACGTCCACCCGTCGCCCTCAAACGGCCCAGCCGTCACGAGCGAGCGGCGCACCGTGACGGACGCGGCGGGGACGCCGCACTCTTCGAAGGTCTCGCGGAGGGCGGCATCGGCAGCAGATTCACCCCGCTCGCGCGCGCCGCCGGGCACGCCCCACGTGTCGCCCTGGTTGGTCCACGCCGCGCGATGCTGGAGCAGGACGTGGCCCTCGGCGACGAGGAAGAGCCCCGCCGCACCATAGAGGCCCCACAGCTTCATGCCATCGGGTCCCGCAGCCCAGCCGTCACCTGAAAATTTTCCGCTCATGTCCGCCATACTAACCGCGCCACCCCACCGCGGCCCGTTATCCTTAAGGAATGACCACGCCCAACGCCGAGCTCGCCGATCAGTGGTTGGATGACGTCACCGAGCCCTCCCAGCCGGTCTTCGACCGTCCCACCCACCGGCTCTACGCGTGGTTTATCGGCCCGGCGCGCCTGGCTCGGCGCCTCCTCAGCTTCCTCGGCACCACGCCCGGCAAGCTCGTGGCGGTCACGCTAGCGCTCACCATCGCCATCGCCGCGGCGGGCATGTCGCTCGCGGCCAGCTCCACGGACCGGCACGCGAACCTCAATACGCTGCTCAGCTCCACTGAGCCCATGAATAACTCGGCGCACAACCTCTATACCTCGCTCTCGCTCGCGGACACGATTGCGACCACCGGCTTCGTCCAGCTGGGCGAGGGCTCCACCGACGACCGCGAGGCGTATAGCGCGGCCATCGACACCGCGACGGTCGCCGCGACAGAATCCGCGCTCGGCTCCGCAACGGATGACACGCGCATTCGCGAACTCATCCTCAACATCCAGCGGCAGCTGCCGGTGTACACGGGCATGGTGGAAACCGCGCGCGCCAACCACCGCGATGGCAACGCCGTCGCCGTCAACTACATGTCCAACGCCTCGACGCTCATGCGCGAGGACATCCTGCCGGACGCCCGCGAGCTCTTTCGCCTCACCAGCGCCAAGGTGACGCAGGAACAAAAGGCGCTCACCCGCCCGCAATGGGTGCCGCTCTCCGGCTTCGTCGCCGCCGTATTCTTCCTCCTCGCCGCGCAGTGGTGGCTGTGGCGGCTCACACGCCGCCGCTTCAACCGCGGCTTCCTCGCCGCGACGGTGCTGCTCTCCGTCGCGTTGGCCTGGGTGAGTATCACCACCATCATGATCTGGGCCGCGGGCTCGCAGCGCTTCGAGGCCGTCGCCGCGCCGTGGGAGCAGCTCACCGCCTCCCAGATTGAGGCCCAGCAAGCGCGCACAACGGAAACGCTCATGCTCGTCTCCCGCCAGGCCACCGTGGACGCGACCGTCGACTTCGACGCCACAGTCCTCGCCGTCCACCAGGCGCTGGACTCCTACGGCGCGGCCGAAGACCTCGGCGCCGGCGACGCCCAGTCCGTCGCCGATGCCCGCGGCGCCCTCAACCAATGGGCCAGCGCGCACAAGGACCTCGTGGCCGATCTCAACGCGGGCCGTTACGACTCCGCCATCACGCTGTCCACCGAGGACGGCGCCGGCAGCTTCAACGACCTCAATGACGCACTCACCCGCCTTATCGCGGACACGCGCGGCGTCCTGCGCTCCTACATCGAATCCGGCCACCAGGCCACGACGGCGCTCGGCGGCTCGGTGGGCTTCCTCACGCTGCTCGGCATCATCTGCGTCTGGCTCGGCATCCGCCCCCGACTCCAGGAGTACCTCTAATGCGCCGCCTCGCCGCCGTCCTCCTCGCCGTCCCGTTGGCCGCCTGTGCGCCCCCGCCTTCCGATGCCCCCTCCCCCGCGCCATCCGCTCCCTCCCGCATCGGCCAGCCGCTGCCGGCCGGCGCCTCGCTCGAGCCCGCGGGCTCACAGCCCGCTCGCACGGACGCGGACGCGAGCACAGATCTGCTGCGCGGCGCGGAAGGCAGCCTGCGCCCGGATGATAAGAAGCCGAAGGAGCGCGTCCCGTCCATCGTGGAGCGCGGCCGACTCATCGTGGGCGTGGACCAGTCGAATAACCTGCTCAGCTACCGCGACGCGCAGTCGGGCGAGCTGCGCGGCTTCGAGGTCTCGCTTGCGCACGAGCTCGCGCGCGATATCTTCGAAGACCCGAACCGCGTGGAGTTCCGCTACGTCACCTCCGCCGAGCGCGCCGCGGCCCTCGAGGACGGCACCGTAGACGTCGTCATCCGTTCCATGACGATTTCGGCGCAGCGCCAGCAGCAGGTCGAGTTCTCCACGCCCTACCTCACGACCCGCACGCGCCTGCTCGTGCCGGCCTCAAGCGCCATCCGCGAGCTTTCCGATGTCGCCGGCCACACCGTCTGCGCCGCCGCCGGCTCCACCTCCATCGACATCATCCGGGCGCAGGCGCCGGAGGCGGACATCCTGGCCACCCGTTCGTGGGGTGACTGCCTCATGGCGCTCCAGCTCGGCCAAGCTGACGCCATCATCACCGACGACGCCCTGCTCTCCGGCATGGCGGCGCAGGATTCCTCGACCATCATCGTGGGCGAGGCGCTCTCCCAGGAGGCCTACGGCGTCGCCGTCGCCCGCGACGCCGCGAAGACTGCGGGGCTTGTGCGCCAGGTCAATTCCACGCTCGAGCGCCTCCGTTCCAACGGCACGTGGTCGAGCCTCTACCAGGAGTGGTTCGGCGACTACCTGCCCGCGCAGTCGCTGCCCGCGCCCGTCTACCGTCCCGAACCCGCGCAGGAGGATCGTGCCCAATGACCGACCGCGACCACCCATCCCACGACGAGCCCCAACCCACCGAGGCCGTTCCCTACGATCCCTTCGCCGACGACACCGCCGCGACTGGCCCCGCGACGCAGGCCGTCGCCTACGACCCCTTCGCGGACGACGAGGACACCGGCACGACCGCCGTCGCCTTCGACCCGTTCGCCGACGACGAAGACGACGCCGGATCCACCGAAGAGGACGCGGCGATTGCTGCGCTCATCGAGTCGATGACCAACCTGCGCCCGGGCGGGGCGGCGGCGAAGGGGGCATCGGCAAGCTCACTCACCCCGAGCGAACGCGACAAGGCACTCATGACCTTCCGCGAGCGGCGCGCCGCGGCGCGCACCGAGCGCGAGGTCGCGGACGGCATGGTGCGCCTGCCCTTCGTCGTGCCCACGGACCCGCACGACGCGCTGCGCGAGCCCGAGGACAACGGGAAGACCCCGCCGCCGCAGCTCGGCCCCGGCGACATGATTGCGGGCCAATACGAAATCCTGGGCGTCATCGCGCACGGCGGCATGGGCTGGATTTACCTGGCGAAAGACCACGTCGTCTCGGAACGCATCGTCGTGTTGAAGGGCATGCAATCCCATAAGAACGCGGACGAGACGGACGCCGCCCGCGCCGAGCGCGAATTCCTCGCGGACATCACGCACCCGGGAATCGTGAAGATTTTTAACTTCGTCGACGACGCACGCGTGCCCGGCGGATTCATCGTCATGGAATACGTGGGCGGCCCCTCCCTGCGTGCTCGCCGCAACCTCCAGGACGGCGGCCTGCTGCCCATCGATATCGCGATCGCGTACATCCTCGAGGTCCTCCCCGCGCTCGACTACCTCCACGCGCGCGGCGTGGTCTACAACGACCTCAAACCCGACAACATCATTGTGACCGAGGACCAGGTCAAGCTCATCGACCTGGGCGCGGTCTCCGGCATCGGCTCCTACGGTTTTATCTACGGCACGAAGGGCTTCCAAGCCCCCGAGGTCGCCACCGCCGGCCCCTCCGTCGCCAGCGATATCTACACGGTCGGCCGCACGCTCGCCGCACTCACGCTGCGCCTGCCGCGCGACGAGAACAACATCTACTTACCCGGCGTTCCCAGCCCCACCGACGAGCCGGTCCTGCGCCACTACCTGTCCTATTACCGCCTGCTCCTCCGCGCGACGCACCCGGATCCCGCGCAGCGTTTTACCGACATCACGGAGCTGCGCACTCAGCTCTACGGCGTGCTGCGCGAAGTCATCGCCGTCCGCGACGGCATCCAGCACCCGGCGCAGCACTCGCTCTTCTCGCCGCAGCGTACAACCTTCGGCACAAAACACCTCGTCTTCCGCACGGACCAGCTCATCGACGGCATCGACCGCACCGTGCGTATTACCTCCCCCGAGGTCGCCTCCGCGCTGCCCACCCCGCTGCTCGACCGCTCCGATATCGGTGCCCCGCTCCTCCAAGGCTATTCCTACACCGAGCCGCAGGAAGCCCTCGAAACCCTGCGCCAGGCCATGCAAACACCCGAGTATAAGACCTCCGTGGAAATCCCCTTCGGCGTCGTGCGCTCGATGATCGACCTCGGCTTCATCGGCCAGGCCCGCGCGTGGCTCGACTCCATCCACGCCACCCACGGCGACAACTGGCGTTTCCACTGGTTCTCCGGCGTCACCGAGCTCCTCCTCGACCGCTATGTCCAGGCGCAGAAGCACTTCTCGCACGTGCTCACCATCCTGCCTGGCGAACCCGCGCCGAAGCTCGCCATCGCCGCCGTCAACGAGCTCATCCTCCAACAGCTCGGCTACCACGAGACCGCCCTGCTCCCCGCCGAGATCGCCCGCGCCGTCTCCGGCCTCCATACCTCGCTCGCGGCGCTGCCCAACGAAACATTCGAGGAGCATCCCGGTATCTGGGAACACATCACCGAAGATCCCACGATGCTCCGCTTCAACTCCTTGCGTCTCTACGCCGTGGTCTGGGCGACGAACCCCACCACCGTCTCCTCCGCCTTCGGCCTCGCGCGCCAACTGCGCACGGAGCACCAAGTCGAGCTCGCCGTCGCCACCCTCGACGCCGTGCCGAACGCCTCGCGCCACCACCGCATGGCGCGCCTCACCACGATCCTGCAGCTCATCATGCAGGGGCTTACCGAGTCCCGCGTGCGCCGCGCCGCCCGCCGCCTCGAGGAAATCCCCACCAACGAGCCGCGCTTCCTGCAAATCAAGGTCGCCGTCATCTCCGCCGGGCTCAACTTCCTGCGCGAGAAGCACCTCGAGCGCGCCGCCTCCCCCAACGACCTCTTCGAGTACGCGTTTACGCAGCGCGGCCTCCAGTACGGTCTCGCCGATACGCTGCGCACCCTCGCGCGCCAGGCGCCGTTCAGCCGGCACCGCTACGCGCTCGTGGACCTCGCCAACCAGGTCCGGCCCATCACGATGTTCTAGCCCACGCCCCCAGCGCGAGCAGCACCGGCACCAGCCGCCACAGCATGTCCGTCGCACTGCTTGCCGATGCCCCCTTCGCCCCCGATGTCGCATCAAAGGTCACCACTGTCTGCCCGTGGGCGCCGGGCTCGCCGACGGTGGCGTGTTCAGTGGCGTTATCGTTGGGGGCCGCGTGAACCCGCCATGAGTTGGGCGGTCGCTCAAAGGGCAGCCGAAAGCGCCGCACCGCCGGCTATATGCCTGGCGTGAACAGCCCAAAGACAGGATGTGTGCGGGGAGTTTAGGCGTTGCGGAATTCCTCCTCCAGCAGTTGCTTTTCTTCTTCCACCCACGCCGGCAATGGTCCTTCTAGCTCCGGCGCGACCGGCGTTCCCGGCGGGTGGTACCAGCCCTTGGGTGGCACCCAGTAAATCGTTCCGCGCCTTCTTAAGAACCCGCGACCATCCACCTCGTTGACGGCGTTGTGATATTGGCACGCAATCGTGAGATTCTCCGGGCTCGTCTCCCCTCCGTTGCGCCAAGCCTCAAGGTGGTGCACCTGGCAATCGTGCGCGCCCTTCGAACAGCCTGGCCACGGGCAGACGGGATTCTCACCCATGGCCATCAATCGCTGCTTTGTCGACGCAAACCGCGAAATCCGATGCAGATTCACCGGCCCGTACACCGGGTGCAACA
>NZ_KQ961758.1:22197-35116 GCF_001563605.1 Corynebacterium sp. CMW7794 | reverse complement strand
ATCACATCGTAGCCGTCAACAAAGGCGGGCTCTCAGTCCTCGATAATTTGATGCCACTGTGCAGGTACCACAACGGAAAGAAGGCCGACGGCGATAGCTACTGGAAAGACGACCAAGGCCGCATCTGGTTCCAGCCAGCCTACGGCGACCCCGTCCTCTGTTAGGACACACCCCCGAAGCACCCGCCCCACCCCGGCGGGCACTTCGGCATGCCCTAACGCCGCCGCGCCTCTTTGGCCCGGCGGCGCGCCTCCTTTTCTTCCGCGGCGTCGAGCGCCCAGCCCGGCATGACTATCAGGAGACCAGAACCGGCAAGCGCGACCACGGCCCCCATCACGCGGTCGAGGGCCTCGCCGCCGAAGGCGAGAAGGCCGAGCCCCAGCACGAGCGCCGCCACGGCGCAGAGGAACCCAAACTTGTAGTTCGGCATCCACGCGCCGAACCCTCGCACGTTCGAAAGCCAGTTGTCCATAGCGCCCCAGCCTATCGCACCCCGCGTACCCTGGACGCCATGGAATTCACGACAGACACCGGCATGATCCGCGTTCGCGACGCCCACCTGCACAACCTCCGCAACGTC
Source organism: Corynebacterium sp. CMW7794 (assembly GCF_001563605.1). Taxonomy (NCBI): domain Bacteria; kingdom Bacillati; phylum Actinomycetota; class Actinomycetes; order Mycobacteriales; family Corynebacteriaceae; genus Corynebacterium; species Corynebacterium sp. CMW7794. The sequence goes on along the minus strand of NZ_KQ961758.1, from coordinate 34,536 downwards.
GACGTCGACCTCCCACGCGGCCAACTCGTCGCGGTCACAGGTGTCTCGGGCTCGGGCAAGTCGTCTCTGGCCTTCGGCACCATCCACGGCGAGGGCCAGCGCCGCTATTTTGAGTCCGTGGCGCCGTTCGCCCGCCGGCTCATCTCCTCGGCGGTCGACCCGCAGGTCGGCGGCATCGAGGGGCTCCCGCCCACGGTCGCCCTCCAGCAGTCCACCTCGGGCGGCGGCGCGCGCTCCACCGTGGGCACGGTCTCCGCGATGTCGAACACCATCCGCCTGCTTTACTCGCGCGTAGGCGACAACCCGGAGGGCCTCTACTCAGACTCCTTCTCCCCCAACACACCTGAAGGCATGTGTCCGGACTGCCAAGGCACCGGCATTCAGCACGTGCCCACAGAAGAATCCATGGTCCCGGACCCGACACTGTCCATCAACGAGGGCGCCATCAAGGCGTGGCCGCAAGCCTGGGCAGGGAAGAACTTCCACGACATTCTGGAGGAACTCGGCTACGACCTCGACTCCCCCTGGCAGGACCTGTCGCAGAAGGACCGCGACTGGATCCTCTTTACCGAGGAGCGCCCCGTCGTCACCGTCCATCCACACCGCGGCGCCGACCAAATTCAGCGCAACTACGAGGGCACATGGCGCTCCGTCGCGAGCTACCTCACCAAGACCTTCCACGAGACACAGTCGGACACGCTACGCGACCGCACCCTGCGCTTCATGGAGTCCCACACCTGCCCCACTTGCGGCGGCCGCCGCCTCAACCCCAAGGCCCTCAAGGTCACGTATGCGGGACTGCGCATCGACGAGCTCGGCGCGCTTCCCCTCGCCGACGTACTCACCCTGCTCCAGGCGCAGCCGCACGACAACACGGCCGCCGAGCTGCTGCTCAAACAGGCCATCCCCGCGCTCGAGTCCGCGGTCGAGCTGGGGCTTGGCCACTTAAGTCTCGATCGTCCCTCGGCGACGCTCTCGCCCGGCGAGCTCCAGCGCCTGCGCCTAGCCGCCCAGCTGCGCTCCGGGCTCTTCGGCGTCGCCTATGTCCTCGACGAGCCTTCGGCCGGTCTCCACCCCGAGGAGCGCACCGCCGTCATGGATATCTGCCGCCGCTTCCTCGCCGCCGGCAACTCCGTCCTCCTCGTCGAGCACGACATGGACTTGGTCGCGCAGGCCGATTGGCTCGTCGACGTCGGCCCGCTCGCAGGCGAGGCCGGCGGCGAGATCCTCTACTCCGGCCCCATCGACGCCTATGCTGCCGAGACCCCCACCTCCCACGCCTTGCACTCCCGCCAGCTCCAGCTCAACGCCGCGCCCCGCGACGCTCACGGCGAGCTCTCCCTCCACGGCGTCAACTGCCGCAGCATCAAGGAACTTGACGTTGACTTTGGACTCGGCCAGTTCACCGCCGTTGCCGGTGTGTCGGGCTCGGGCAAGTCGACGCTCATCTCCACCGTGCTCGCCGGTCTCCTGCGCAGCACCGCCACCGCCGTGAGCGATAACGAGGAGGAAACCGGCTGGTCGGTCCGCGCACACGAGGGCCTCGACCAGGTCTCGCGCGTGGTGCAGATTACCCAGAAGCCCATCGGCCGCACGCCGCGCTCCACGCTGGCCACGTACACCGGGCTTTTCGATGCCGTCCGCAAGCTCTTCGCCGCCACCCCCGCCGCCAAGGAGAAGAAGTGGACCGTCTCCCGCTTTTCCTACAACGTCAAGCAGGGCCAATGCCCCACGTGCGGCGGCGCAGGCCAGATCGAGGTCGAGCTCGCGTTCCTGCCGGGCTCGTACTCAACGTGCCCCGACTGCCACAGCGCCCGCTATAACCCGGAAACCCTCGAGATAACCTGGAACGGCTACACCATCGCCGACGTCCTCGCGCTCACCGTCGACGACGCCGCCGCGGTCTTCGCCGAGGAACCGCCCATCGCCCGCGCACTCGCCACCCTCCAGTCCGTCGGCCTCGGCTACCTGCGCCTCGGCCAGGGCGCCCCGGAGCTCTCCGGCGGCGAGGCCCAGCGCATCAAGCTCGCCACCGAGCTCCAGCGCTCCCGCAACTCCCGTCGCGGCCACACTGTCTACATCCTGGACGAGCCCACCACGGGCCTCCACCCCGCCGATATCGCGTTGCTCAACGCGGAGCTCCACAAGCTCGCCGATGCCGGCCAGACCGTCCTCGTCGTCGAGCACAACCTCTCCGTCATCGCTTCGGCCGACCGCGTCCTCGAGATGGGGCCCGGCGCAGGTGCCGACGGCGGCCGGATTATCGCCGACGCCACGCCCGCCGAGCTCGCCCGCCGCGACACCCCCACGGGGCGCGCCTTAGCCAGCCGAGCCTAACGGGCGGATGCCGAAGCTGCCCCAGGCGGCATCGGCAGGCGCGGCATCGACGACCACGACCTCGTCGCGAGCAGCGAGGCTGCGCAGCACATCCCCGTCTGCGTAAACGACCACCGCAGAGATAGTCCGCGGGTTCTTCAGCTCCCCGATGCCCGCGATCGCGGTATCGATGCGCCCAAACTCGAGCTCAAAGACATCCGCGCGCGTCACCCCCGCGACGGGCTCCGCGAGCGGCACCGGGCTTGCCGCGCCGACGATCATGGCGCTCACGCGCGGGACGTCCGCCAGCGCGTCGGAGGCTTGCTGCGCGGTGAGCGGCGCGGTAAAGGACACGAGCGCGTAGCGATCCTCGTCCACGTCAGCGAGCGAGTCCGCGACCCGCGCGATATACGCCTCGCGGGACTCCTCGACGTCGGGCCCCAGCTGGTCGCCCTGCACCGGCACCTCGCCGTGGGAGCCGAACACGCCGAAGCCCAGGACGACGAGCAGCGCCGCGACCGCCCCTGCGGCGACGCGGCGACGCCGATAGACGAGGGCCTGGTTCATCCGCGCAGTACCTCAAGCGCGTGCTCGAGGTCCGCCGGGTAGGGCGCCTCCACCTCGAAGTACTTGCCTGTGCCCGGGTGCGTGAAGCCGAGCTTGACCGCGTGCAACCACTGGCGGTTAAGGCCCACCCGCTTGGCGAGGTTCGGGTCGCAGCCGTACATCGGGTCGCCCACGCACGGGTGCCCCGTGGCGGACATGTGGACGCGAATCTGGTGCGTGCGGCCGGTCTCCAGGTGCACCTCGAGCAGGCTCGCCTCGCGGAAGGCTTCGAGCAGCTTGTAGTGAGTCACCGCGTTCTTGCCGCCGTCGACGACCGCGAATTTCCATCCCGAGGACGGATGGCGGCCAATCGGCGCGTCAATCGTGCCCTCAATCGGGTCCGGCAGGCCCTGCACCACGGCGTGGTACGTCTTCTTCACGGTACGTTCCTTAAACGCCTGTTTGAGCTGCGAATACGCCCGCATGCTTGCCGCGACAACCATGACGCCCGAGGTGCCCACATCGAGGCGGTGCACGATGCCCTTGCGCTCCGCCGGTCCGCCGTCCGAAAGCGTGTAGCCGGCCGCGCGGAGCCCGCCGATGACCGTCGGGCCCTCCCAGCCCAGCGTCGGGTGCGCCGCGACGCCCACGGGCTTGTGAACGCAGATGACGTCGTCATCCGCGTAGAGGACGTCCATGCCCTCCACGAGCTCCTCCTTCGGCACGAGCGGCTCCTCCGGCGCGGGCATGACCACGTCGATCCACCCGCCGGCGGTGAGGCGCTCAGACTTGCCCACCGCGACGCCGTCGATCTCCACGTCGCCGGCGTCGCAGGCCTTGGCGGCCTTGGCGCGGGAGACACCCAACAACTTGGCGAGGGCGGCATCGGCACGCATGCCCTCCAGCCCCTCGGGCACGGGCAGCCTACGAGACTCGCGCATTCCGACCCTCCAACAGCAAGAAGATGATGAACACGACGACGCCGCACGTGATCGACGCGTCCGCAATGTTGAAGACTGCGAAGTTGCCCACCGAGATGAAGTCCACCACGTGGCCGAACCAAAACCCCGGCTCACGCACGAGGCGGTCGACGAGGTTGCCCAGCGCGCCGCCGGCGATCATCGCCAGACCCACGGCCTGTCCACGGTCGGTAATCCGCGGCGCGGCAATCGCCACGCCCACCACGAACGCGAGCTGGATGGTCGTAAACAACCAGGTCGAGCCGGCTCCGCCCATAGAGAACGCCGCGCCTGGGTTAAAAAGCAGATAGAAACGGAACCAGTCACCGAGGACGGGCAGGGGCTCGCCCTCGGTGAGGATGGACAGCATGAGCTGCTTGACGGCTTGGTCGACGACAGCGACGCCCACGATGATCGCCGCCATCATCCCCACGTATCTCTTCGCTTTCTCACTCACCCGGTCTATTGTAGGGTCCCCCGTCCTGTAATTTGGAATGGGTGAAACGTGTTGCAGTTTTATCAGTTCTCCTCACCGGCGCCCTCGCGGGCTGTAATTACGAAGCCCCCGGCCCCGCGGTCGAACAGGCCGTCGGCTCCGATGTCGACGCCCCACGCGTGACCGTCAAGGACGCCGGCACCGGCGATAAGCGCGTCCTCGCCTACGCAGACATCGGCAAAGAGCAGGCCGTCACCGTCGACGTCACCTCTGGGTTCGCCCAGGACGTCGTCAAAGCTGACCGCGCAGCGGACTTCGAGACCTCCAGCCTCGACGAGAAGACCACCACTCTCCCGCTGAAAGGCTCCGTCGAGGAAGCCTCCGAGGCCACCGACGGCCAAGCCGAAGCCTCCCGCAACGTCTTCTTCACCGTCGGCGTACCGGAGTACTCCGGCAACGTGCGCATCGACTCGGCTGAGGGCTTCCAATTCGGCTGGCGCGCCGTCGACTCCGGCCAGATGTCCTCGCTGCGCCTCGCTGCGCCCCAGGAGGGCACGGACGAGGCCCGCGCACTCGCGGAGACCGCCATTTCCACGCTCGTCTCGCTGCCTGTCGTCTTCCCCGACGAAGAAATCGGCGCCGGCGCGACGTGGACCGTCGAGTCCCGCGTCGCTGGCGGCTCGCCCCTGCTCCAGACCGTCACCTACACCGTCGACGCGCTCACGGACACCGGCGCGCAGCTTTCCGTCGACGTCGACCAACGCCCGAGCCTCGGCGCCCTGTCGCTCGACGCCGCCACTCAGCCTTCCGATGCCCCCTCCACCGCTTCTGCCGGCACTCTCGACGTCCGATCCTCCGACTCGCAGGCCTCCGGCAAGCTCACCGTCGATTTGTCGCAGCCGCTGCCCGTGGCCGGCGACGTCGACGTGATGACCCGCGTCGTCTACGGCCAGGACGGCGGCGAACAGCCCGCCGTCGTCCAGACCACAAAGACCGGCCTCAAATTCTCGCCCAACGCCGCAGACTAACGCTCCTGTTCTTCTCGGCGCCATCGCGTCCGATGCCCTCGGCGCCTGGGACTTCCGCGCGCGACCTGCCGAGTTCACAGTGCCGGTACTCACGCTCGCAGGCAGCGATGACCAGGTCACTCCCCAGCGACGATGCGCGCTCGGCGAGGCCACCGGCGCTCAAACGACGAAACGCCCCGCGCAACAGCGGGGCGTTTGTCTTGAGGTGTTACTCAGCGGCCGGGGCGTCGACCGGAGCTTCCTCGGCTGGGGCGTCGCCAGCCGGAGCCTCGGCGGCGGGGGCTGCGGGGTCGGCAGCGGGGGCATCGGCAGCCTCGCCGGCGCCGGCACCGGAAACGGCCGGGTCACCGGCGGTATCGGCAGCGGTGGCGCCGGTCTGGGCGTTACACATCGCCGGAACCTGCTCCGGGGCGACGGTGCTGGTAATCAGGGTGCACGTCCAGGACTGGGAGAGCTTCCACACGCCGTCCTCGTAGACGAACTCGACCTGGTCCGCGGTCTGCGTGTTCGGGTTATCCGGGGTCGTGAACTCCACGGTGGTAAGCAGGCTGTCCGGGGTGTAGCCCGGCACGACCGGGTCGACGACGGTGAACGTCGCGCCGGACTCGGCCTTGGACGCGGCCATCGTGTCGAAGAGCTCCGGCGCGGACTCGCCGCCCTGGACGGTCTGAGTCTTCTCCTCGAGCGGAACGTTGGGATCCGTGGCCTTAGCGAGGATCGCGTTGAGGTCAGCCGCGGTGGGCAGCTCAGCCGGGGCGGTCGCAGTATCCGAAGCAGCAGCCGAGGACGCGGCCGAAGTCTCGGCCGTGTCGCTGGAGTTCTCATCGGACGAGCAGGCCGCCAGGGTCGTGGCGGCGGACAGTGCCAGCGCGGCGGCGGCCAGCTTGGTGTACTTCACGATTTCTCCTTGGATCTCTATGGCAATAACGCCCAAGCCTACCTGCGCGCTGCGCCGCGCCTGGCATACGACCCGGCTGCGTGCCCGGATTCACAGGTTTCCAGCACGGGGCGTTACGGCTCGTCTAAGCTGTGGGGCTATGACAACTGTGCTCATCTCCACCGGCGGAACCATCGCCTGCACCACCGACGCCTCGGGCGCGCTTGTGCCCACGAAAACCGCCGCGGACCTGGCGGCTTTGCTTGACGAGCCCGTGCGTGCCGTCGACTACATCCAACTCGATTCCTCCGCCGTGACGCTCGCGGACCTGGACGGGCTCATCGCCATGATCATGGAGACGGCCGCGGACCCGACCGTGGAGCGCATCATCGTCACGCATGGCACAGACTCGCTCGAGGACACCGCCATGGCGCTCTCCCTCTTCTATGACAGCCTTACCCCCGTCGTGCTCACCGGTGCGCAGCGGCCTTTCGATGCCGCCGAGCCCGACGGCCCCCGCAACCTCAACGACGCACTGCATGCGGAGGGCTCCGGTGTACTCATCCAATTCGGAGGAATGACCACCCCGGCATGGGGCGCGCGCAAGGAGCACACGCAGTCCCTGCGGGCGTTCGGCGCGGCGGAGGCCGACTTCCCCTCCGTCCTCCCGCTGCCCCGCCACCCGCTCGCAGACCAGAAGGTCACAGTGCTCGCCGCCTATCCCGGCGCGCCGGGCGAGCTTGTCGATGCCGCCGTGGCCGCCGGCTACCGCGGCCTCGTGGTCGAGGGCATGGGCTCCGGCAATGTGAGCCCGGGCATGGGCGCGGCGCTTGCCCGTGCCCTCTCCGCCGGCGTCCAGGTCGTTCTCACCACCCGCGTGCCTCACGGCCCGGTGTCGCTCATCTACGGCGGCGAGGGCGGCGGCGCGACGCTCGCGGCGAAGGGCGCGGTGGGCTCGGGCATCCTTCACGCGGGCCAAGCGCGCATCGTGCTCGCTGCTGCGCTGGCGACGGGCACGGACGTGCGCGAGCTTTTCGGCTAAGACTCGCGAGCGGGGGCATCGGCGAGCTCGTCGTCGGCGGCGAGCCAGTCAGCCCAGTCGAGGCTGTCCAGCGGATCGCCGGGATGCAGCGCCGGGTCGTTGACGGCGAAGGAACGAGTCTTGCCGGGGCCCGTGGCACGGGTTTCGAAGCGCACACTCACCACGCCGTGGCCGGTGCCTTGGACCCAGCCGTGGCCGTACTCGTCGTGCACGATATCCTGCGTCGCCACCCACGTGTCCTCGGGGACGTCTTCGGTGACGACCTCGACGCGCTCGGGCACGCGGCCGTCCGAGACGCCGGGCTCGTAGTCCGTGTCGTCGCGCGTCACCGCGAGCCGGTCGAGTTCCGGGAAGAGCACGTCCTGGCGGGCTTCCTCAAGCCCCGAGTAACTCACGCCCACAAGGCGAATGGGGCCCAGCTCGTCCGGGTAGCGCGCAACGCGGAATGCGGTGGCCTTGAGCGTGTCCAGATCGTCCGTTGCGTACGAAAGCGTGGCAGAGCGGGATTCGATGTGGAAGTCAGCCATGCGCAATTTAAGCGTCACGGTGCGGGCGCCGCGGCCGTCCTTGAGGAGGCGACGGTGGGCGCCCTCGGCGGCGCGGACGATGGCGGCATCGACAGTCTCTTTAGTGAGGAGGTCTTTGGGATACGTGTGCTCCGTGGATATCTGCTTGGAGATGGCGCGCGGGGCGACGACGCGGTTATCGATGCCCTGCGCCATGAGCCACAACGAGCGCCCCACCGTCGAGCCGATAGAGATGTCGACCTCCTTCTCCGACATCGCCGCTAGGTCGCCGATGGTCACGATGCCGATCGCGTTGAGCTTCGCGCCCGTCACTGGGCCGATGCCCCAGAGCTTCGTCACGGGCAGCGGGTGGAGCATGTCCAGCTGGCGCTCGACCGGAATGATGTACACGCCGTCGGGTTTGGCCTCGCCAGAGCCGATTTTCGCGAACTGCTTGCCAGAACCTGCGCCGATGGACGCGGGCAGGCCCGTCTCTTCCCGAATCGTGCGGCGCAGGTCCTCGCACCACTCGCGGACCTCCTCGGGCGTCGCGCCCACGAGCTCGGGCGGCTCGAGGAAGGCCTCGTCGATGGAGAGCTGCTCAAAGACCTCGACGCGGCGGGCGACGGACTGAAAGACGCGGCGCGAGGCCGCCGAATACACCGGAAAGCGCGGGCGCACGACCACGCCGCGCAGCCCCACGAGCTGCTGCGCGCGGTACATAGGCATGGCGGAATGCGCGCCGAACTCGCGAGCTTCATAGGACGCGCCCGCCACGACGCCGCGGCCCGACAGCCCGCCCACGAGGACGGGCCGGCCGCGCAGGGTAGGCCGGGTCAACTGCTCACACGACGCGAAGAACGCGTCCATGTCGATGTGTAGGACCCAGCGCTGCATGCAGCTCAGTCTATCGTGGGAGTTCATCCGAGCCGAACAGAAGGGCGAACGCTATGAGCGTCGCAACGTCACCGCCGCAACAACAAGCCCGATGCCCGCGATCTCCGGCAGCGTGAGCCACTGCCGCAGCGCCACTGCGCCCACCACGGCGGCCACGAGCGGCAGAATGGCCTGGAGCAGCGCGAAGTACGCCGAGCCCGCCATGCGGAGCACCACTTGGTCGAGCGAATACGGAATGGCTGCCGAGAGCAGGCCGAGCGCCAGCGCCAACCCGACCACGGCCCCGCCGCCCAGCGACAAGGATGAGGGCCACAAGACTGCCACGAGCGGCACCCCTGCGAGCCCGGCCCAGCAGAACCCGACGGCCATGGTGGTGCGAGTGCCGCGGCCATCGGCAGCAGCGGCGGCAACGCGGGAGCCGGCGAGGATATAGAGCGCCCAGAGCGCGCCCGCCGCAAGCGCCCAGAGCAGGCCCGCGCCGGCCGTCGTCCACGTCGCGCCGGAAATGATGAGCACTCCGGCCACCGCGAGGCCCAACGCCAGCCAATCGCGGCAATTCCGCGAGCCCCACGCGGCCACGGCGACGGGACCGAGGAACTCGATGGCCACCGCCGTGCCTAGCGGAACGGAGTGGATGGCCTGGTAGAAGACCATGTTCATTCCCATCGTCACCACGCCATAGACCGCGGCATGGAAGCCGGGCCACCCCAGGAAGTCGCGCACGCGCGGGCGCGCGAGTACCGCCAAAATAAACCCGGCCGCAGCAATGCGAAACCACGCGACGACGACGGGCGGGAACTGCGCAAAGAGCCCCACCGCGACGGCCGCGCCCGCATACAGCGACAGCCCGGAGACGACCATGACACCCGGCGCGCGCCAGCGGCTCACGGGAATGGATGCTGCCACGGTCACTCCTTTCCTGCTTGTGTCTCGTACATCATGGCACACTGAATTGCATCTATCGCTCACTCAGTGGGGTGTCTACTTGCAATGGATGCAACATGGATACAAGATGTATCCATGACCAGTTCACCACCCGCTGCCGAGCGCGCCTATGAGTTTGTAAAGAACCGCATCATCAGCGGCGACTACACCCAGAACACGCTGCTTTCCGAGGGCGATGTCGCCGCCGCCATCGGGCTGTCGCGCACCCCCGTGCGCGAGGCGTTCCTGCGCTTGGAGGTCGAGGGCTTCCTGCAGCTCTACCCCAAGCGTGGCGCGCTGGTCGTACCCATCCATCCGGACGATATCCGGGAAGTCTTCGATGCCCGCGAGCTCATCGACGCCCATTGCGCGGAGCATATCTGCCAGCTTGCCGATGCCGCCCGCGCGGCGTTGGGCGAGCAACTCACCGCCGTCATCGCGGAGCAAACCGCCGCGCTTGACCGCGGCGATCTGCGCGACTACACGCGTCTCGATGCCGTCTTCCACCAAACCATCATGGACCACGGCGGAAACTCCATCCTGGCGCAGCTCGGCCACAGCCTACGCGAGCGCCAGCAGCGCTTCACGGCGGCGGCGATTGGCCGCAACGTCGAGACGGCACGTTCCTTCGTCGAGGGCCACCAGCGGCTCACCGCCGCGTTGGTCGCCGGAGACCTTCCCACCTATCGCACCGAAATACACGCTCATCTGTCGAATTCGAGGAACCAATTATGAGCACACCCGTGTCAACCACGTCCGAAGTGGAGTCAGAACCATTTTCTCAGGCCTCGGCGCCTGCCGCCGAGGCCCCCTCTCCTCTACATTTTGGCCCCCATGCATGGTGGCCCGTTGCCGGCTCCATGGTCGCTGTGGCCTGGGGCGGCAACGAGTTCACCCCGTTGCTCGTCATGTACCGCGAGACCTCTCACTTCTCGCAGGTCACCGTCAACGGCCTGCTGGGCGCCTACGTGTTGGGCATTATCCCGGCGCTGCTCATCGGTGGCCCGCTGTCCGACCTCATCGGCCGCCGCCCCATGTTGCTGCCGGCCGCTCCCCTGTCACTCCTGGGTTCCTTCCTGCTGTCCATTGGCCCGCACGAACCGCTCATCATCGCCGCCGGGCGCATCCTCTGCGGCATGGCGCTGGGCCTGGTCATGGCCGTCGGCTCGACGTGGGTGACCGAACTTATCCAGCGCGCGGGCGGCGACCCGTCCGCCGGCGCCCGCAAGGCGTCGCTCTGCTTGACCGCTGGCTTCCTCGTGGGCGCGGGCCTGGCCTCCGTTCTCGCGCAGTGGGGCCCGTGGCCCACGCACACTGCCTACGTCCTCCACATCGCGCTCACACTCGTCACCGCCATCTGGCTTACCAAGACTCCGGAGACGCGCTGCCCGCGCCACGGCGACGTAAAGACCACCATCCTCGATCTCACCGTGCGCGAGATGCTCGACATGCTGCGCATCCCGTCCGCCGCGCACCGCCGGTTCCTGCGCGTCGTCGTCCCCGTCGCCCCGTGGGTCTTCGGCTGTGCCGGCGCCGCCTACGCACTGCTGCCCCAGCTGCTGTCCAAGTCCGCCGGCGAGGCGCCCATCGCCTTCTCAGGCCTGATGACCGTCATCACCCTGGGCTGCGGCGTCGCGGTCCAGATGCTGGGCAAGCTCATCGACACGCACAAGTCTGCACGTGCCTCCGCCATCGCCATGGCTGTTATCGCCGTCGGCGCCATCCTCGGTGCCTACGCCGCGCACACGCTCTCGCTGCCCGCCGGCATCGCCGCCGCCGCGACGATGGGCGCCGGCTACGGCCTAGCCCTCGTCGCAGGCCTCTCCGAGGTCCAGCGCATCGCCGGCGACACCGAGCTCGCAGGGCTTACCGCCGTGTACTACTCCGTGAGCTACCTCGGCTTCTTCATCCCTATGCTGTTTAGCGCCCTGGCGCCGTACCTTGGTTTCACCACGCTGTTCATCGTCGGTTCGGTCCTCGCCATCGCGTGCTTCGTCAATGTGCTCTTCGCCTGGCGTGCGCACCTGCCGGGTACCCGCCGCTAGTCCAGCTCGCCGCTCCCTCCCCAGCGTTCACCGCGCTGGGGATTTCCTTTTCCTGCAGCTAAGGGAATTTTCATATGAATTGGAGTCGGACACTATAAATATCTCCGATGTGAGATGAAAGGGATTCCACCAACGTTGGGAGATTCAATGGCCATCCTCATCATGCCCAACCTTCAACTCGGTTCCGAGCACTCCCTTGGCCTTGCCTGGGAGCTCTCGGCATTCGAGTTCGGCGTGTCCGAAGGAGCCACCAGCGTCATCTTCACCGGCCCCCTCCTCGCTGGCGGCGCGCCCACGGACGAAGCCGACGTCGTTCTCAAGCCCGCACTCGCCCGCTTCGATGACTGCCTCCTTGTCGCCAAAGGCGACCTCGGTTGCAAAGCCCCCCGCCTCGTGGCGGGCTTTTCTGTCCAGCTTTGGGTTTATGGCGCCTTGACTCCTCATTGGGGTGGTGAAGCACCACAAAACCAAAGCTGGCATGGGTCGGTCCGGCTTAGCTTTGGGTTTATGGCGTTTGGGGCCGTGGTGGCGATGCCGAGGTGCTATAAAACCAAAGCTAGGGCTCTTGACCGGTGGCTGGGTTTGAGTTTTTATCGTTTCGGGCGGCCGCGGAGGGGCTGAAATGATAAAACCCAAAGCTGGCGAGCGGCGGGGTGATTAGTACAGAGCGGGGCGGATAGCCGCCCACGCGGGAGCGAGCTGGCCCGAGAACATGGACCAGCCATGGAGGCCACGGTCGAGATAGTTCGTGGTGTGCTCGATG
>NZ_KQ961758.1:0-22097 GCF_001563605.1 Corynebacterium sp. CMW7794 | reverse complement strand
GCCGCCAATCTGATCCGTGAGCGGCTTGCCAGCGGAGCCCGCGACGTTCCGATTCCCTGATGGCACGGCGGTCCACGCGTGCTCCGTGGTCACCGACCCCGACCCGCGCGTCGTGTGGCAGGACTACCCAGCGCCGGTTGCTGGCGGGGCGAACCTCGGATTCATCCACTCCTCTGTCCACGGCGAGTACAGCCGCTCAGAGTGCCTGCCGGCCTCAGTCGCGGAGCTCGCGAGCGTGGGCTACGACGCGTGGGTGATGGGCCACGTGCACCGACGCATCACCGAGAGCGACGACCCATTCATCGGCTGGGCGGGCATGGGCCACGCGCTGCTCTTCGACGAGCAGACGGGGCGCGTGACGGAGGTCTAGGCCGTGACCTCGATCTGGTTGCCCTCGGCATCGAGGAACGCGCACTCATAGTAACCGTCGCCCGTGGTGCGCGGTCCGGAGAGGATCTCGAACCCGCCCTCGCGCAAGCGCTTGGCCATGGCATCGACGGCGTCCTGGGATCCGAGGGAGAAGGCAACGTGGTTCCATCCGGCGGCATCGGAAAGCGAGGCCGACTCGTGACCGGGGCGGGACATGATTTCTAGGCGCGTGGAGTCCTCGAAAGACAGGAAGTACGTGCGCAGACCCGTGCGCGGGTTGTGGTACTACTCATTCGAGGTCGCGTCGAAATACTCGATGAAGAACGCGCGGGCGGCCTCGAGGTCGCGGACGTACATCGCTGCGTGGTCAATGCGTGGCATGCAGCCCAGAGTACGCGAAAGGGCCCGAGGAGAACCTCGGGCCCTACAGCGGGGTTTTAGGCGTTCTTTGCCACGGTGGCGGTCGCGCCCTTGACGACCTCATGGACGTCGCCGGTGAGCGGCTCGGTGGTCACCGTGAAGTCGGTCGCGAGGACCTCGTCTGCGATGTGATCCTTGTGGCGGTTTGCCCACTCCTCCTTGTCCGCGGGCACGGACAGGACGGCGGTGATGCGGTCCGAGACCTCGAAGCCGGAGGCCTTGCGGGCATCCTGGAGGCCGCGGATAACGTCGGCGGCCCAGCCCTCGGCCTCGAGCTCCTCGGTGACGTTCGTGTCGAGGACGACGAGGCCGTCGAGCCCATCGATGCGCGCCGTCGACTCCGGGTTGGCCGCCTGCAGGCGCTCCGTGTACTCGTCCGGCGTCAGCTCGATATCGCCGTCGACGAGAACATTCTCGCCCTGGCGCTCGTAGTTGCCGGCCTTCAGGTTCTTGATGGCGCGCTGAACGTCGCGGCCCAGGCGCGGGCCGGCGACCTTGGCGTTGCAGACAACCTGGAAGGTACCAACCGAGTCGACGTCGTCAGTGAGCGTGACTTCCTTGACGTTGACCTCGTCGCGGATGATGTCCTTGAAGTCGGCCAGCTGAGCGGAGTTGCTCATCGCGACAGTCAGGCCCGGCAGCGGCAGGCGGTTGCGCAGCTTGTTGGACTTGCGCACCGAGCTTGCTGCCGATGCCACCGCGCGCGTCGCGTCCATGGAGGCCACGAGGTCGGCATCCGCCGGGTAGTCCGCGGCCTTCGGGAAGTCCGCGAGGTGGACAGAGCGCTCGCCGGTGAGGCCGCGGTAGATGACCTCGGCGACGTGCGGGAGCAGCGGGGCGACGACGCGGGTGACGGTCTCGAGCACCGTGTAGAGGGTGTTGAAAGCCTCGGGGTGCTCAGCCTCGCCGGCCCAGAAACGGTCGCGGGAGCGGCGCACGTACCAGTTGGTGAGGGCATCGGCGAACAGGCGCACGTGCTCGGTGGCCGCCGCGATATCCGTGTTATCGAGGGCATCGGCCACGCCCGCGACCAGGTCGTGGGTCTTCGCCAGGATGTAGCGGTCCAGGACGTTGGTCGACGAGGTGTCGAACTTCGCTTCCTGGCCGGCGTAGAGCTGGAGGAAGGTGTACGCGTTCCAGATTGGCAGGATGGCCTGGCGCACGCCCTCGCGGATGCCTTGCTCGGTGACGATGAGGTTGCCGCCACGCAGGATGGGGCTGGACATGAGGAACCAGCGCATGGCATCAGAACCGTCGCGGTCGAAGACCTCGTTGACGTTCGGGTAGTTGCCCTTGGACTTGGACATCTTCAACCCGTCGTTACCTAGCACAATGCCGTGGGCGACGACCTTCTTGTACGCCGGGCGATCGAAGAGCGCGACGGAGAGGACGTGCATGACGTAGAACCAGCCGCGGGTCTGGCCGGAGTACTCGACGATGAAGTCGGACGGCGAGTGAGTCTCGAACCAATCCTTGTTCTCGAACGGGTAATGCTTCTGCGCGAACGGCATGGAACCGGACTCGAACCAGCAGTCGAGGACGTCCGGGACGCGGACCATCATGGACTTGCCGGTCGGGTCGTCCGGGTTCGGGCGGGTGAGCTCGTCGATGTACGGGCGGTGCAGGCTGGTCGGGCGCACGCCGAAGTCGGCCTCGAGCTCGTCGAGGGAGCCGTAGACGTCCACGCGCGGGTACTCCGGGTTGTCAGAGACCCAGGCCGGGATCGGCGCGCCCCAGTAACGGGTACGCGAGATGTTCCAGTCGCGGGCGCCCTCGAGCCACTTGCCGAACTGGCCATCACGGATGTGCTGCGGCAGCCACTCGATCTCGTTGTGGTTGAGCTCGACCATGCGGTCGCGGAACTCGGTGACCTTGACGAACCAGGCCGGGAGAGCCTTGTAGATGAGCGGCTCGCCCGAGCGCCAGGAGTGCGGGTAGGAGTGCTCGATGGTCACGTGGCGCACGACGCGGCCTGCGGCCTTCAAGTCCTTGATGATGCTCTTGTTCGCGTCGAAGACGAGCTGGCCCTCGTACGGCGGGACCTGCGAGGTGAACTCGCCGTCCTCGTCGACGGGGATGACGAGCTCGATGTCGTACTTGTTGCACGTATTCATATCGTCTTCACCGAAAGCCGGGGCTTGGTGGACGACGCCGGTGCCGTCCTCGGTGGTGACGTAGTCCGCCAGGATTACCTGGAAGCCGTTGCGCAGGTCCTTGAAGAAGTCAAAGATCGGCTGATACGTAAAGCCCGCGAGTTCGGCGCCGCTGAACGTCGCCAGCTCCTCAACCTCGCCCAGCTCTTTAGCCAGGGTGCCGGTGAGCGCCTGCGCCATGATGAAGGTCTGGCCAGCAAAGTCGCCGTCCGTGGCCTTGATGAGTGCGTAGGTGACCTCCGGGTTCACAGCGAGAGCCGAGTTGGACGGCAGGGTCCAGGGGGTGGTCGTCCAGGCGAGGAAGGCGGCATCGGAAAGCTCGGGATGCGCGGCGAGGGTCTGCTCGGCCGCGGTGCCCTCGCGCGCGCCGGTGACCGGGAAGGTCACGGTGAGCGTCGGATCCTGGCGCATCTTGTAGGAGTCGTCGAGACGGGTCTCTTGGTTAGACAGCGAGGTGTGCTCGGCCCAGGAATACGGCAGGACGCGGAAGCCCTGGTAGATAAGGCCCTTGTCGTAGAGCTCCTTGAACGCCCACATGACCGACTCCATGTAGTCGATGTCCATGGTCTTGTAGCCGTTTTCAAAATCGACCCAGCGAGCCTGGCGGTTGACGTAGGCTTCCCACTCGTCCGTGTACTCGAGGACGGACTTGGCGCAGTACTCGTTGAACTTCTCCAGGCCCATCTCTTCGATCTGGCCCTTGTCCGTGATGCCCAGCTGCTTCTCGGCCTCGAGCTCGGCCGGCAGGCCGTGAGTGTCCCAACCGAAGACGCGCGGGACGTGGAAGCCGGCCATCGTGCGGTAGCGCGGAACGATGTCCTTGACGTAGCCGGTGAGCAGGTGGCCGTAGTGCGGCAGACCGTTGGCAAACGGCGGGCCGTCGTAGAAAACGTACTCGGGGCATCCTTCGGTTTGTTCAAGGCTTGCCTTAAACGTGTCGTCCTGGGCCCAGTACTTCTGGACGATTTCTTCCATGTCCGGGAAGCGGCTGGAACCGCCGGTCATATCGACCTTGGGGTAGACGTTGCCTACGCTGTCGCTCATTGATTCATCCTTCACGCTGTCGTTGACTGCTGCAGGGACGCGCCTCGCGGCTCGCGGTACCACCCTGCTTGGACCGGTTGCCCGGCCCCGCTTGATTCGTGAAGGAGATGTCGGTCCCACCCGTTCGGTTCTACTGAGCCCAAGGCCGTTCTTCCGAAATGCTCCCCGGTGATGGCCGGATCAGTGCATGTATCTAATAACTATAGCTTGAATGTCAAGCGGAGTTAGAACTCCATGCGCTCCCAGTCGCCGAAGAAGTCCCTGTGGCCGTCCATCCAGGCAAGGAAGCACTCCCCTGCCGCGGCGATATCGAGTTCAACTGCACGGAAATGGCGCTCGGGTCCGCCGTCACGCACCTCGACTTCGAAGCCACCCGCGGCGGAGTCGTAGAGGCTTTGGATGTACTGCACGCCGGGTGTTGCGGCGGATGCGATGTGGAGGAACTCCGCCAGCATGCCCGAGCCGCCGGTGCCGGCCTGTGCGTCGAGCGTCTCCTGTGCACGAGCCATACGCCGCAGGAGCTGAGGTACGCCGCGGCGGGAGGCGAAGCGGACCTCATAGTCGAGGGTGCGGGTGCGGAAGTCGCGGGTCTCGTCGCCGAAGGCAAGTGGCACGGCGCCGGGCTGGGCGACCATCTGCAAACCGAAGCGCGCGACGGCGGGTTCCATGTCGCGCAGAAGGCGCTCCATATGGGCGCCGTCGGTCTCGATAACGAGGACGCGGTCGCCGGCCACACGCGCGAGTGGATACCGGTGGACCGTGGCCTGAAGCAGGTTTTCCAGCGTGTGCGTCGAACCGATGGGTCGCGCAAGACGCTCGATCGCCGCTTGAGCGACGGGCAGCGAGTCGGCGGGGATGAAGCCATCCGCGTCGCGGTCGGGCTCGACGAGCAGAAGGGAATGCGTGGGCACGTCCCATTCCTCGAGACCCAGGAAATCACCGGAATCCGTCACGGCGGCTACTTATCCCCTTCGGCGACGTCGCGCGCGGTGGGCTCCGCGTGGTCCACGATGCGTACGCGGTCTTGGCGGTGTTTCTTCACCCAGTCCGCCGTAAAAAGGATGAGCCCCAGGCCTGCTGCAACGAAGAGACCGACGAGCGCCGCCAGCGTACCGGTCGAGATGTAATAAACGAGCGCCACGAAGGCAACGAGCGCCAAAACAAGGGCGGCGATGAGCATGAAAGAACACTCCCGGAAAGTAAGAACAGATTGGCCTCTAGCCTACCGCGCACAACGCGAAACCCCCGCCGCCAGCACCGCGTGGGCGCTGAGGGACGGGGGTTGGAAGCGGGTCAGGCTTAGTTGTTGCCAGCCTCGCCGTTCGGGGCAGCGGAGCCGCGGGCCTCGAGCTCCTCGAGCTGGGACTCGAGCAGGGTCTTCAGGCGAGTGCGGTACTCGCGCTCGAAGGTGCGCAGCTCGGCGATGCGCGTCTCGAGGGCGGCCTGCTGCTGCTTCACCGTGTTCATGATGTCGGT
This sequence comes from Corynebacterium sp. CMW7794, assembly GCF_001563605.1. Taxonomy (NCBI): domain Bacteria; kingdom Bacillati; phylum Actinomycetota; class Actinomycetes; order Mycobacteriales; family Corynebacteriaceae; genus Corynebacterium; species Corynebacterium sp. CMW7794. Next base: position 16,635 of record NZ_KQ961758.1, on the reverse strand, counting down.
GTGCTTCTTCTCAGCGTCAGCCTGCAGGGCTGCAGCCTTCTCCTCGGCCTGGCGAATCTGAGCCTCAGCGCGGGAATTGGCGTCGGCCTCGGTCTGCTGAGCCTTGGCCTCGGCGTCGGACACGAGTTTCTTGGAGCGGGTGTCTGCGTCGAGCAGCTGAGCGTCGTACTTCTTCTGAGCCTCAGCCAGCTGGGACTTGGAACGGGTGTCCGCGTCGGTGAGCTGTTTCTCGGCGGCCGAGCGGGCCTCGGAAAGCAGGGACTCGGACTCTGCCTTCGCCTCGGAGGTGAGGCGGTCTGCCATCTCCTGCGCCAGGCCCAGGACCTTGGCGGCCTGCATGTGCGTGTCAGCGGTGGCCAGGCCAGCGCCTGCGGCGGCACCGGCAGCGCCAGCACCCGCGGCGGCAACGCCGGACTTCTGCGTGCTATTCGCAGCGGACTTCTTCAGCTGCTCGTTGTCGCGCTTGGCGGCCTCGAGTTCCTTCTTCAGGGACTCGGCCTCGGACTTGGCCTTAGCAGCCTGCTCCTGGGCAGCCTTGAGCTCAGCGGAAGCAGCAGCGGCGCCAGCAGCCTTGTTGGACTCGCCAGCGTGCGCGGCCTTCTCGGCCTCGGCGCGGGCAGCCTTGAGGTCCGCAGCGGCCTTGGTGGACTCTTCCTTGGCCTTGGCGGCCTCGGACTTGGCAGCAGAAGCCTCGTCCTGCGCGGACTTGAGCTTGGACTCGTAATCAGCCTTGAGCTTGGCCTCAATCTCCTTGCGCAGAGCGGCCTCGTCGACGCCCTTGGCACCAGCCGCACCTGCGGCAGAGCCCGCGGACTTCAGATCCTCAACCTGTGCGGCGAGGTCATCGTTTTCGTCCTGCAGCTGGGCAAGAGTGTCCTCTACGAGGTCGAGGAACTGATCGACCTCGTCCTCGTTGTAGCCACGCTTGCCAATCGGCGGCTTGCTGAAAGCGACGTTGTGTACATCAGCGGGTGTCAGCGGCATTGACTTCTCTTCCCCTTCAAGTCGGTGCGCCCCGGAGGTTCCGAGGCAGTGCGGAGATGTGACAGGCCTACGCCCGAGCTCGCCGCGCGCCGCCTGAAACGACTGCGACGAGGAACCGACGCGGTTCCTTACAAACTATTATTTTAAACAATCATAAGTCCACAAAGCGGACTGTCTCACTCATTGTAGCCAAATGGGCGCGTTCGTGAACATTAACTACACGTTCAGACTAATAGCGACCATGCGATCCACCCCCACGACACGACACCGCAGGAGGGGTCAAAAGCCTAGACCAAGGTGCGGACAACCACCGTGGACAGCAAGCCCAGCAGCAGGAAAAGCACGATAATGGACACGTCGAGCGAGACGTTTCCCAAGCGCAACGGCGGGATAATCTTGCGCAGCCCCTTCACAGGCGGGTCAGTGACCGCGAAGAGGGGTTCGGCCACGAGGGTAAACCACCGCGGCGGGCGGAAATTCCGAGAGAACGACGCGACCATTTCCACAATGATGCGGATAATAAGCGCGAAAGAAAACAGTCGGATTAGCGCGTACAGGATGATGCCGATTTCACTCACGCCCATCGAGCCTAGACGAGGAACACCGAGCATGAGAAAAGCCCCGCCGAACTCACGGGGTGAGTTCGCGCAGGGCGTACGCCGCCCGCTTACGGGTGCGGCGAGGAAAAGGCTTAACGTAGGCCAGCGATGCGCTCGAGCTCGGAGCGGTCGATGTCGACCTCCGGCGGGATGATGGCGAAGACCAGGCGGTCAGTGTCCATGCCCGAGGTGAGCTTGAGCATGCGGGAGCCCTCGAAGGCGTAGACCAGGCCAGCGGCGAAGTCGATGAGTCGCTTGTCGTGCCCCGGCTTGGCGTCGGTGACCTCGAAGACGACCGCGTCGCCATCGCGGAACGGGGCACCGACCTTGGTGGCCTCGCGGTAGCTCACCAGGGAGACCGGAACGATGGTCGGCTGGTAGGACGCATGCGGGGCACGCGTCGGGACGGACGAAGCCGGCTCGTATTCGTGCGCGGCCGGCGCCGTGCGCGGCGCGTACGCCGCGGAGCCGTTGGTGGCGTACGCCGGCTGGGCAGGCTCACGCTCGTCGGCGTAGTACGCGTCGTCGGCGTCGATGTCCATCGGGGCCAGGCCGAAGAACTCCTTGGTTCGATCAATAAAAGACATTGTTGGTCTCCCTCTAACCTTCAATGAAGTGGTCTATGGACACGCGGGTCTAAAGTGTTGATTTAGACTTCAGATCCACGCTGTGAAATGCGCATTTGCGTTGTTACTCAAACTATCGGCCGCGGCCCCATAATCCCGGTTCCGACACGCACAATATCCGTGCCCGCCGAAATTGCATCCTTCAGATCGGCACTCATACCCGCCGAAAGTTTGAGCTCACGGCCGAGCGTCGCGGACCACTCATTCGTGAGCGCGCGGACGGCGCGGAAGACCTCGCCGGCGTCGGCATCGAGTGGGGGCACGACCATAAAACCGGCAAGCTCAAGATGCTCGGATTCTTCGACCGCGGCCACGAGCTTGCCGATGCCCTCTGGGTCACTCAGTTGCGTCCCGCCGCGGTGTTCATCGCCGTCCGCGGAGATCTGAATAAAAACCGGCAGCGTGTCGGGCAATCCGGCGCGCTCCCCCGCCGCGAGTGCGTTGCCCATGCCACGATCGAGGGCCGCCGCGAGCTTCAGCGAGTCGAGCGAGTGGACGCTCGCCGCCCAGCGCGCGACATGATTGGCCTTCTTCGTCTGAATCTGGCCAATCATATGGAAGCGGACGGTGCCGAGCGCCGCGTGCTTGGCGCGGGCTTCCTGCTCGCGGTTTTCCGCGACATCGGTGATGCCCAGCTCAGCGAGGAGTGCTACATCCTCGGCTGGGTGGAACTTGGTGACGGGAAGGAGCTGCGGGGCGGGGCGGGAGGCGGCATCGGCAAGCTGGGCGATCTGGGCGCGGACCTTGTCGAGATTGGCGGAAAGTTCGGCTTTGCGGTCGGTCATGGATTAAGACTCCTTGGGGTGGTTGAGCCAGATGACACCGGCCTGGCGGCCGGTAGTGCCTTCGCGGCGATAGGAGAAGAAGGCCTCGTCCTCGATAGTGCAGCGCGGGTCTGCCTCGATGTTGGTGACGCCGAGCGAGAGGAGCTGACGCACGAGGCCGGCGCGCACGTCGATGCCGGGCGTGCCCTTCGTGGTCTTCGTGCGGGAGCCGGGCAGGTGGGCCTCGACGTCGGCGGCCATATCGGCAGGAACCTCGTAGTGCCGGCCCGACGCGGCGGGGCCAAGGAGGACCTGAATGTTCGCGGGCGTAGCGCCAAGCTCGACCATTGTCGAGACGGTGTTGCGGACGATACCGTTGCGGGCACCCATGCGGCCGGCGTGAGCCGCGGCAACGACGCCGGCGGCGTGGTCCGAGAGCAGCACGGGGACGCAGTCCGCGACGAGGACGGCGAGTCCGAGGTTGGGCGTGGTGGTCACGAGTGCATCGGTGGCCTCGACGGGGCCGTCCTGCGGTCCGTCGATGACGGTGACGGTATTGGTGTGGAGCTGCTCCATGTAGACGATGTCTGGGAGATCCAGAACTCGGGTGAGCCGCGCGCGGTTCGCGGCGACGTCCTCGGGGTTATCGCCCACGTGGGTGCCTAGATTGAAGGAACCGTACGGGGACGAGGAAACCCCGCCGGCACGGGAGGTAAATACCATGCGGACGGGGCGGCGACGCACGTCTGGCGTGGTCGCGGAGGTGGCCTCGTTAGAGGAAGCCTGCGGCTGAGACGGGTTGACTGGCATGCACTCCAGACTACCGCGCCCACTCCCCTCGCCCGGGCCGGGGCGCGCGGGCTGAGCGCGGGCCGTGCTTAGGCGGCGGGGAGGCTCGGTGGGGCTTCTGGCTCAGAGGCTCCTAGCGGAGGAAGTCCGGGACATCGAGGTCGTCATCATCGTCGTCGACGCGGGTCTCACGGGAGTCGCGGCCGTAGTTCGGACGCTCCTCGGCACGCTGGCGGGTGGTAAACAGGCCGCCGTCGTCGTGGCGCTCGACACGCTCGGTGCGCTCCGGCTGGCGGGGAGCGCGGTCTTCGCCGACGCGGAACTCGTGGCGCGGCTGGTAGGCCTCGCGCTCCTCGCGAGCCGGGGCCGAGCGATCCTCGAAGAGAGAGGCGCGGTCCTGGACCGGTGCGGACTGGGACTGGGCCGGAACCTGCTTGGCCGGGGCCGGGTCGTTGTGGGAGATGGTGCCGTCGTGCGCATCTGCGTGGCGGTTCTTCTCTGCATCGAAGCCGGTGGCGATGATGGTCACGCGGATTTCGTCACCGAGCGAGTCGTCGATGATGGTACCGAAGATGATGTTCGCGTCCTCGTCGGCGTAATCGGTGACGAGGGAGGCAGCCTGGTTGATCTCGTGGAGGCCGAGGTCCGAGCCACCGGCGATAGAGAGCAGGATGCCCTTGGCGCCGTGCATGGTGGACTCGAGCAGCGGCGAGTTGATGGCCTGCTCGGTCGCGACGAGGGATCGGTTCTCGCCGCGGGCGTTGCCGATGCCCATGAGAGCAGAACCGGCGTCGGTCATGACGGAGCGGACGTCGGCAAAGTCGACGTTGATCATGCCCGGGGTGGTGATCAGGTTCGTAATGCCCTGAACACCGTTGTGGAGCACCTCGTCGGCGAGGCGGAAGGCCTCGACGATGGGCAGCTCTTCCTCGGAGAGCTGGAGCAGGCGGTCGTTCGGAATAACGATAAGCGTGTCGCAGACCTCGGCGAGGGTGGCGATGCCCTCCTCGGCCTGGCGGGTGCGGCGCGGGCCCTCGAACTTGAACGGCTTGGTGACAACGCCGACGGTCAGCGATCCCTGCTTCTTCGCGATGGACGCCACAACCGGGGCAGCACCCGTGCCTGTGCCGCCGCCCTCGCCGGCGGTGACGAAGACCATGTCTGCGCCGCGCAGGTACTCCTCGAGCTCGCTCTTGGAATCCTCGGCAGCCTGGCGGCCGACCTCCGGGTTAGCGCCGGCGCCGAGGCCACGGGTGGCGTCGCGGCCGATGTCGAGCTTGGAATCCGCGTCGCACAGGATAAGCGCCTGGGCATCGGTGTTGATGGCGACGAACTCGACGCCCTTGATGCCTTCTTCAATCATGCGATTGACGGCGTTGACGCCGCCGCCGCCGACGCCGACGACCTTGATGTCTGCCAAGTTGTTGTTGCTCGGGGTGGTCATGAGAGGTGTTTTTGCCTTTCACCGGATAAGTAGCGCGGCCACGCGCGCGTGGCCGCCAGGATCATGTCTAACGAGGTGTCGCCGAGTAAAACGTGCATGCGCGGCGAGTCGCTTTCCATCTTCGGTGACGACGCTCGTAATTGCGTGTTGATTTCGCCGCGTGTCGGTACCCTCAACCTCTACTTTAGGGTTGCTGACGTGCGCTTTTGTCCCGCTCATGCACCACTTCGGCGCCTCGGTGTGACGGGTGTGAATTCGAAAAAAATTCGCCCTCACCGCGGCTGTGCGGCGAGGGCGTGGGAGTCGTGGCAGGCTAGGAACTCGTCACGAGCTCCGGGTTGGAGATATTCCAGTTCTGGCCGTCCATCTTGAGCACGGAGGCAAAGGCGCGCGCCTTGTTCGCGTTGTCCGCGTCCCCGTTGTTCGCACCCCACGTCACCGTGCGGCCGTCCTTCATGTGGAAGACGTAGTTGAACGGGTCGGCGGCGTCGACGGAGTCGGCCTCGACGCGCAGCTCGGCGGGCACGGAGGCGATGACGGCGACGGCGCCCGCCCAGTTGCGCGAGCCGGACTCGCCGCCAGTGATCTTCACGGCCTCCCGCGGCGGCATTTCGATAACGAATTCCTCGCCGTCCTCGTCGATGAGGTGCGGACCGTCGTGCGCGTCGGTGTAGGCGACGGCCTCGCGCTCGACGACGGTGACCTGGAGCGTCGAAGGCAGGTGGCGCGCCACGGTCGCGGACTTCACCCACGGCAGCGCGACGACGCCGGAGGCCGCCGTCTGCGGGTCGACGCGCACGAGGTTCGACTCGAGCGCCACGCCCGTAGCTGCCTCGATGTCTTCGACGCTCGTGTGGTTCTGCCCCTCGACGGCGAACTGCTGCACCTTGAACACCGGTGTGGCGTAGATGACGCCCACGGCGATAGCCAGGATAGCGAGCACGGCGCCGACGGTGACGGCGATGGCCTTCTTACTCACCGGCGCTCTCCCCGGAGCCCGTAATCTCACCGCTCGACGCGCCAGCACCGAGTTCATCGAGGATTTCCGCGGCGAGCATGGTCACTGAGCCCGCACCGACGGTGAGGATGATGTCGCCCGGCTGCGCAAGCTCGACCACAGTGCGCGGGGCCGCCGAGAAATCCGGCTCGAAAACGCCGCGGCCCTCCTCCATCTTCTCGGTGATGATGCGGGAGGTAATGCCCTCCACCGGCTGCTCGCGGGCGCCGTAGATGTCGAGGACCACGGCGGCATCGGCAAGCGAGAGAGCGTCCGCGAATTCCTCCTGGAATTCCATGGTGCGCGAATAAAGGTGCGGCTGGAAGCACGCAATGACGCGCGCGCCATTGCCCTCAGCCTCCGCCTTGGCGCGGGCGGCGGTGAGCACGGCACGGACCTCCGTGGGGTGGTGCGCGTAGTCGTCGTAGACACGCACGGGACTGGTCCCCGGTGCCATGACGCGCGCGCCACGGTACTCGAAGCGGCGGCGCACGCCGGTGAAGTCGCTGAGCCCCTCGGCCAGCTTGGCGGTGTCGCCGCCCACGAGGTGGCCGGCGATGAGCGCGGCGAGCGAGTTGAGCACCATGTGGTGGCCCGGAATCTGGAGGTCGTAGGTGGCCTCAAAGGGCTCCTCCCCCGGCAGCTCGAGACGGGTACGAACGACGGTGTTCTCGCCGGACATGTCCTCGGAGAGAATCTCCGCAGCCTGGGTGATGCCCGGGTAAGTCTCGCCCGCGCCGTGGGAGCCGTAGCCCAACACGGAAATGCCGCGCTCGGCGGCGCGCTGTCCGGTCTGTGCCGCACGTTCGTCGTCGAGGCACACAACGAGATGTCCATCAGCGCCGACGCGGTCGGCGAAGTCGTCGAAGACCTGGTAGTAAGCCTCCGGAGTGTGGAAGAAGTCGAGGTGGTCCGGCTCGATATTGGTAATGACGGCGACCTTAGGCGAGTAGCGCAGCAGCGAGGCGTCGGACTCGTCGGCCTCGGCGACGAAGGCCTGGCCGGTGCCCTGGTGGGCGTTGGTGCCCGCGCGGTTGAGCTGGCCGCCGATGGCAAAGGACGGGTCGAGGCCCGCGGTCTGCAGCGCGGCGACGGTCATGGAGGTCGTGGAGGTCTTGCCATGGGTGCCGGCGAGGAGCACCTGGTCGTAGCCCACCATGAGCTCGGCGAGGAGGTCGGAGCGGCGGATGACGGGGATGCCGTGTTCACGCGCACCGGCGAGCTCCGGGTTGTCCTGCGGGATGGCCGCGAACGAGGTGACGACGACGGTGGGCAGCGAGCCTGCGAGGGTGAGGTTCTCCGCGGCATGGCCGATCGCGATATGTGCACCGAGGGTGCGCAGGACCTCCACGGGCGTGGAGTCCTTCATGTCGGAGCCGGTGACGACGCTGCCGCGCTCGACGAGAATGCGGGCGAGGCCGGACATGCCGGAGCCGCCGATGCCCACCATGTGGACACGGGAGAGATCCGCACCGAGCGGAGCCGCGGAGGAAGTCTGGGAAGTGGTCACGGTCTTATACGTCCTTTTCTGCAGAAGCCTCAGCGGCGGTGATCTGTTCGGCGATGCGGCGAGCGATGGTGCGGGCGACGTCGCCCGCGGAGTTGGAAGCCACGGCGGTGCGCATGGCGTCGAGGCGAATGGGGTCCTCGAGAATCTCGCGCACGTGGTGCACGAGGAGCTCGGGGCTGAGATCCGCGTCCGCGATCTGCACGGCGGCGCCGGCGTCGACGAGGTGGCGCGAGTTGAGTGCCTGCTCGCCGTTGCCGTGTGGGAGCGGAATGTAGATGGCGGGCAGATGCGCCGCGGAGACCTCCGCGACAGTCATGGCGCCGGAGCGGCAAATGACGAGGTCGGCGACGGCGAGCGCCCCGGCCATGTCTTCGATATACGGCAGTGCGGTGTAGCCGTCGTGCGCGGCGGGCGCGGCGTTCTTCTTGCCGTAGGCGTGAAGCACCTGGAAATCCTGGGTGAGGTCCGCGATGGCGCCCTCAACAGCGGCATTGATAGACGCTGCGCCCTGGGAGCCACCGGTGACGAGGATGACCGGCTTCTCCGCGGTGAGGTTCCACTTCGCGCGGGCAGCAAGGGCCGCGGCGCCTTCGCGGTCGACGGCAAGTGAGGGGCGCACGGGGATGCCGACGACCTCGCCGGGCATGCCGGAGCCGGCGGTCGCGTTGAGGCCGATGCCGCCGAGTTTCACACCCAGCTTGTTGGCGATGCCGGCTAGGGCGTTGGTCTCCAGCACGTAGAAGGGAATGCCGAGTGACTTCGCGGCGAGGTAGGCCGGGGCGGCGACGTAGCCGCCGGTGCCAAAGACAGCGTCCGCGTGGACGTCCTTGAGGACCTTGCGAGTCTGGGCGACGGCCTTGATGATCTTGAAGGGCAGCTTGGCCAAGTCCGCGTTGGGCTTGCGTGGGATAGGCACCGGGGTAATCATGCGCAGATCCACGCCGCGGGCGGGCACGATATCTCGCTCGAGGCCTTTCTCCGTGCCGAGGGCGGTAATGCGGGCACCGTGCTCGGTGGCGAGCGCCTCGCCGACGGCCAACGCCGGTTCGATGTGACCGGCAGTGCCGCCACCTGCAATAACTACGGAAATGGACTGCGAATTCATGTCCTACAGGCTACCAGCGTGGGCGCGGGCCGGTCTCTAGCGGCGGCGCGTGCCGCGGCGAGAATCACGGCCGTCGGGGCCACCGGTGCGGGCACCGCGTCCGCCGCGTGCGGTGGGCTGCTCGCCGGCGCGGCGGCTCGTTGTGCGGCTCGTGACCGGGGCACCGAAGCGCGCGCGGTGGGACTGCTCACGCTCGCGGGCGCGAGCGGGGCGCTCGTGTGCGCCAGCGGGTACGGCAGAACGCTCGGGACGGGCGTCGCGGGGGGCGCCGGAGCCATCGGCGCGGCGGCGGCCGCCGGTGCGCGGGGCGGCATCGGATGGCTCGGGCTCCGGTATCCACAGCAGACGGTCAAAGAGCGGGCGGCCGTAGTTCTGCATAGCGGAGACCTGCGCCGGCTCGTGGCGCGCAATATTGCACAGCAGGCCCATGGAACCGATGGTAATGATGGCGGCCGTACCGCCGGCGGAAATCATGGGCAGCTGGATACCGGTCACCGGCAGCAGGCCGATGACATACGAGATATTGAAAAAGGCCTGGGAAACAACGGCCGCGGTGAGCGTGCCGGCGGCAAGGCCTTGGAACTGGTTCTGCGCGCGCATGGCGGTGCGGAAGCCGAAGAAGCCGAGGAAGAAGAACAACGTGATGACGAGGAGACCGCCCCACAGGCCCATCTCTTCGCCGACGATGGCGAAGACAAAGTCGTTGCGTGCCTCCGGCAGGTAGAACCACTTGGCGCGCGACTGGCCCAGTCCCACACCCGTGAGCCCGCCGTCCGCAAGCGAGAGGAAGCCTTGGTAAGTCTGGAAGCCAGTGCCCTGCGTGTCCTGGATATTGCCCACGAGAGCATCGAAGTATGTATGGAAACGGTTCGAGCGATAGCCGCCGCCGGTAAAGAGCACCGCCACGCCGACGATCGCGAGGACGAGGATGAAGACGAACATCGACTTGTGCATGCCCGCGAAGAAGAGCGTGAAAATTGCAACGAGGGCAAAGGACATGCCCATGCCCATATCGCCCTGGGCGATGATGAGGCCGAACATGCCGAGCGCGACGACGGTGTATTGGACGAAGGGATCCTTGAAGTAGTCCCAGATGGTGCGCGGGTGGTACATGCCAAAGCGCTTGTCAGCGAGCAGATTCGCGCCGAAGAGGGCGATGGCGATACGGGCAATTTCCGAAGGCTGGATAGAAATGCCGGCGACGACGATCCACGACTGAGAGCCAACCTCCTCGCGGCCAGTGCCGACGGGGGTCAACACGAGGAGGAGCAGCGCGATGGCGAGCAAGAGCAGCCACACCGTCGCGGAGCGCCACTTGCGCGGCGGGATGCGCAGGCCTAACCAGAAGCAGAAGAGGCCGGCGATGACCATGACCGCCTGGCGCAGGGCCTGCTGCCACACGACGCCGTCTTCGGCCACGGAGGTTGCCATGGACGCGGAGTAGGCCATGAGCATGCCGATGCCCACGAGCGTGAGCACGCAGATGCGCAACATGAGGTAGTCCAGGCCCGGGCGCGCACCCGCGGCGGAAAACCAGCGGCCTATTGCCGCGCGCATGCCGGTGGGCTGCGCCGCGGTGCGAGGCGGCTGCTCGGCGGTGTGGGGACGCTCGGCGGTCCGAGTAGCAGATTGAGTGGCGGCGGGTGTGGCGCTGGCCTGTCCGCTGCGGCGCATGCCGCGTGCCTGTGCCTTATTCGTCGCGCCCGTTGGTCGGCTCATACCTTGTGCTCCTTCGTCGCAGGTGTCGGCCTCGCGCCCCACGCGCCGCCGCGATGGCGCATTGATGGCGAGTGCGAGGGACACATCGGTGGTGTGCCTGAAGTTCCCGCTGTGATTGTTGTTCCTATTGTGCCCTACGCGCGGCAAAAATCAGGGAAGCGCCAACTCCCGCGCGGCGGCGGCGAACATATCGCCGCGTTGGCCCATGCCTTCATACATATCGAGCGAGGCCGCGGCCGGCGCGAGGAGCACCGTGTCCCCTACTTCCGCGCGAGCAACGGCGGCGGCGACGGCCGCATGCATCGCGGCCTGAGGCTCGGTCTTGTCGATGACGTCGACCGTGACGTGCGGGGCAAGCTCGGCCAGGGCCGCAGCGATCTCGGCGCGGTCGATGCCGAGGAGCACCGCCGCCTTGAGCTGCGCGCCGTGGTCGCGGATGAGCTGGTGGATATCAGCGCCTTTGAGCTGGCCGCCAGCGACCCACACGACGTGATCGAGCCCGGCGAGCGCGGCGTCGGCCGCATGCGGGTTCGTCGCCTTCGAGTTATCGATGAAGTCGATACCACCCGCGGAGTGCACGACGGCGCCGCGGTGGCCCGCGACGTGGTAGCTGGCCAAGCCCTCGGCGACGGACTCGGGTGCGGCACCGGCGGCGAGTGCGACGGCGGCGGCAGCGGCGGCATCGGCAAGCCCTGCATGACCGGCCGGCTCGATGCCGTCTGCGGTAGCGACGTCGACCTGTGCCCCACCGAGCGTGGAGACGAGGCGGCCATCGAGAATGCCAACCTCCTCGAGCGAGGGCTCGCCTGTGCTAAACGCGAGAACACGCTCGGCGAGGCGGCCCTCGGCACGCAGGCGCTGCGCGTAGTCGAGGACGGTGGCGTCCTCGCGGCCCACGACGCCGATGGGGCCGGTGAGCACCTTGGCTTTGCTCAGCGCGTAATCCTCGAAGCCACCGTGCCAGTCGAGGTGATCATCGGCGAGGTTAAGGAGAACGCCCACGTCCGGGGTGAGTTGGCTCGACCAATGAAGCTGGAAGGAGGAAAGCTCGGCGCAGAGCACATCCACGCGCTCCTCGTCCGCGAGCGCGTCAAAGACGGAGACTCCGATATTGCCCACGGCGACGGCGCGGTGGCCGGTGCGCGTGGCGTCCGCCGCCATGATGGCAGCGAGCATGCCCGTGGTCGTCGTCTTGCCATTGGTGCCGGTGACGACGAGCCACGTGCGGGCCGGGCCAAAGACCTGCGCATGGTCAAGGCGGTAGGCCAGCTCTACGTCGCCGATGACCTCGCGGCCAGCTGCTGCCGCCGCGACGAGCAGTGGCGAGTCCGGGCGCCAGCCCGGGGAGGTCACCACGATGTCAAAGTCCGCGACAGTCTCCGTGGCCTGCGCGACCGAGACAGATGCCACGCCATCAGGCAGTTGCGCGAGGTGCTCCGCGTTGTCGTCGGCGACCGTGAGCTGGGCGCCCAGAGTGTGAAGCAAGCGCGCGCAGCCCAGGCCGGACACGCCCGCGCCGGCAATGAGGACGCGGCCTTGGAGTTCGGAGGGAAGCATGAAGAAACGACAACCTTTCTGGGGATACATAAAAAGCACCGCGCGAGCGGTGCTTTTCAGTCTAGGAGTAGTTAGAGGCCCATTCCGGCCTTGACAAGCCAATCGCCGTAGAAGATACCGACGCCGGCCATCGCGGCCATGGCGGCGAGCAACCAGAAGCGCACGACCACGGCAGTCTCCGGCCAGCCACCGTTTTCGAAGTGGTGGTGGATAGGCGCCATGCGGAAGAAGCGCTTGCCCGTGGAGTGGAAGACGATGATCTGGATGGCCACGGAGGCGACCTCAATGACGAAAAGGGCACCGATGATGATCATGAGCAGCTCCGTCTTTGAGGTGACGGACAGGCCAGCAACGAGACCGCCGAGGGCCAGCGAGCCGGTGTCCCCCATGAAGATCTTGGCGGGAGCGGCGTTCCACCACAGGAAGCCCAGGCAGCCGCCCAGGCCCGCGGCGGCGAGTACGGCGAGGTCGAGCGGGTCACGGACCTCATAGCAGCCCGCCGTGAAGTTGGCGCTGCAGGAGTTACGGAACTGCCAGAACGTGATGACGGTGTAGGCACCCATGACCAGCGCGGTGGAACCAGCGGCGAGGCCGTCGAGACCATCCGTAAGGTTCACCGCGTTCGACCATGCGGCGATAAGGATGTACATGAACAGCAGGAAGATGATGGTGCCCACGATGACAGGGCCGAAGGCGACGTCGATCGTATCGATGTCGCGGATGAACGACAGGTGCGTCGAGCCCGGGGTGAGGCCGTGGGAATCCGGGAACTGCAGGACCAACAGACCGAAAGCGAGAGCGAGAGCAGCCTGGCCCACGAGCTTGGCTGTCTTATTGAGGCCCAGATTGCGGTGTTGGAAGAGCTTGATGAAGTCATCGGCAAAACCGAGGGCGCCCAGGCCGAGCGTGAGGCCGAGGACGAGCAGGCCCGAGGCCGTGAAACCAGCATGGCCGGTGGCCACACCGTAGGCGCCCGCGGCGAGGTAGCCCAAGACGATGCCCGCGATGATGGCGATGCCGCCCATCGTCGGCGTGCCGCGCTTGCGCAGGTGCGACTTGGGGCCGTCCTCGCGAATTTCTTGTCCCTTGCCCGCATTCGAGAAGTAGCGGATCAGCTGCGGCGTTAGGAAAATCGCCACGAGAAAGCTGACTACTCCCGCGATCATTATCTGAGTCACGTCTTCTGGGGTCCTTCTAGTTGTTCAAACGAATAGCATCGGTGCGAGGGGCACAGCGGCGCAAGCGGACTCGCGCCACGCGGCGAGGGAAACGCCGCGTTTTCCGGAGGATGAGGCGGATCTAGGGGTTAGGCAAGCAGTCCGTCGGCCACGCGCCACAACGCCTGCGCGTTGGAGGCCTTGGCCAAGACCACATCCTTTGCGGTACGGGCCGCCCAGTCCACCGCGCCCTGGGGCGCGCGGCGCAGGATGGCGTCGACCACGGTGATCGCCTCATCAATTTCACCGACCACAGTAGTATTTATACCCTGCTCACGCGCGGCGTCCGCCATCGCCCGGCAGTTGGCGCTCTCCCCCACGACCACGAGGTGGTCAATGTGGTACTTGGCCAGATCGCTGACGATGCCCCTGTGTGCGGCCTCGGCTTCTTCCCCCAGCTCGCCCATCTCGCCGAGCACAGCGATGGAACGGGCGTCCGGGCGTGAGGAGGTCGTGTACCCCAGCGCCGCGATGGCGGCGGACATGGAATCCGGATTCGCGTTGTACGCGTCGTCGATGATGGTGACGCCGTCGGCTCGGGTGCGCACGTCCATGCGGTGGGCCGAGGCGTTGCGGTGGCCTTCGAGCGCGCAGGCGATGTCCTCGATCTCCATGCCGGCGGCTTGGGCCGCGGCGACGGCCGCGAGCGCGTTAGAGACCTGGTGGCGGCCGAAGACCTGGAGGGTAATGCGGCGCGGTTCGATACCCGGTGCATGGAGTGTAAAGGTCGGACGCGCGATGTCGTCGAGCACGATATCCGTCGCCACGTAGTCCGCGCCTGGGGCGGGCGGGGTCGCGGCCGAGTAGGTCACGACGCGGGCCTGCGTGCGCGGGGCCATGCCCGCCACGAAGTCATCGTCCGCGTTGAGGACGGCAACGCCCCCGTCGGCTGCCGCAGGCAGGGACTCGACGAGTTCGCCCTTGGCCTTCGCGATATTCTCACGCGAGCCGAACTCGCCCAGGTGCGCGGTGCCCACGTTGAGGACGACGCCGATCTTCGGCGTCGCGATGGTGGCCAGATGCGCGATGTGTCCGATGCCGCGCGCGGACATCTCCGCAACGAGGTACTGCGTCTGTGGATCGCAGCGCAGCGCGGTGTATGGGTGGCCGATCTCATTGTTGAAGGAACCGGGCGGCGCGATGGTGGGGCCATCGGCGCGCAGCACGGTGGCGATGAGGTCCTTCGTGGAGGTCTTGCCAGCAGAGCCGGTAATACCCACGATGGTGAGCCCAGTTTCCGACTGGAGGCGACGCGTCACCGCGCGGGCGAGCGCCGAGAGCGCCTCGACGACGGCGGCCGCGGAGCCGTCCTCGTCATGGGCGTAGATATCGGCGTTCGCGCCGTCGCCCTGCTTGCGGCCATGCGGCTCGACGACGATGGCGGGCACGCCCACGGGACGTGCGCCGAGCACCGCGACGGCGCCTTGGGCAAGGGCTTTCTCGGCAAAGTCATGGCCGTCCACGCGGGCGCCGGGGAAGGCAAGGAAGAGCCCGCCTGGGGCAACCTTGCGCGAGTCGAATTCCACGAAACCAGTGACCTTGGCCTGCGGATCCTCGACGCGGTCAAGCCGTCCGCCCGTAATATCCGCGATCTCCTGCAGTGTTAGTTCAATCATGCTGTCACAGTCCTCGTACTCACTTCTGTCCCTCTTCCTTGACTTTCAAGATCTCACTGCTTCTGCTGTGTGGCTGCTGAATTTCTGCGGTGCCTGCGTCTGCATAGTTTAAGCTCCGAGCGTGCCTGCTTGTTTCTCCTCGAGGGCGCGTGCGAGCTCCTCGCGGTCGTCAAAGTGGTGGGTCTCGGTCCCGATGATCTGGCCGACCTCGTGGCCCTTGCCTACGACGATGACGGCGTCGCCCGGTCCGGCCCACGCAACGGCAACGTCGATAGCTGCGGCACGGGAGCCTTCCTCGCGGACGTCGACCGCGCGCGAGGCAGCATTCGCGCCTTCGCGTGCGCCGTCGAGCACCGCCGCGCGGATGATGGCGGGGTCTTCGGTGCGCGGATTATCGTCCGTGACGACAACGAGGTCCGCGCGCTCAGCGGCGTTGCGGCCCATAATGGGGCGCTTGGCTGAGTCGCGGTCGCCGCCGGCGCCGACCACGACGCCGATGCGGCCGGTCTCGCCCAGCTGCGTGCGCAGCGTGTCGAGCACCGCCGCGATGGCCGCTGGCTTGTGGGCGTAGTCGACGACGGCGATGAAGTCCTGTCCGCGGTCGATGCGTTCCATGCGCCCTGGCACGGCAACCTCGCTCATGCCCTCGACGAACGCCGGAACCTCGACGCCCACCGCAGCAGCAAGCCCCGTGGCCAGCGCCGCATTGGCGATATTGAACTCGCCCGGCATGGGCAGGCGGAACTCGAGGCTCTCACGGTCGGCGCGCTCGCGCAGCCCCGCTGCGAAGTCGAAACGGACCTGCTGTGCGCCCGTGGGCTCGACGCCAAGCTGGCGCGCGGTGATTTCCGAGGTCTCCTCGCCCGCCTGCTTGGTCGTCACCGTATCCGTGGGCAGACGGTGCGCACGGGCGCGTTCAGCCATGCGCTCACCCCACGAGTCGTCGACGCAGATGACGGCGCGTTCCGCCGCACCTGGGCCGTCGAAGAGGAGCGCCTTCGCGTCGAAGTAGTCCTCCATCGTCGGGTGAAAGTCGAGGTGATCCTGGCTCAGGTTGCTAAAGCCAGCTGCCGCAAAGCGCGTGCCCTGGACGCGGCCCAGGGACAGCGCGTGGGAGGAGACCTCCATGACGACGTGCGTCACGCCCTTGTCGCGCATAAGCGCGAAGAGCTCCTGGAGCTTCGGTGCCTCCGGCGTGGTGAGCTTCGTGGGCACCGACTCGCGATTAATCCGCGTGCCCGTCGTGCCAATGAGCCCTACCGAGTAGCCCGCATGCAGCAGGCCCGTCTCCAGCAGGTAGCTCGTGGTCGTCTTTCCCGAGGTACCCGTAATACCGATGACAGTGAGCTCGTCCGTGGGATGTCCGTAGACCTCCGCAGCAATGGTGCCGAGGACAGCACGGATGTCGTCGACGATGAGCAGCGGACGGGACTCCCCTGCGGCCTGCAGGATGTCGCGACCGGCGGCATCGGAAAGAATGGCGGACGCCTGCGCCTGCGCGGCGTACTGGGCTCCATGGGTGCGGGTGCCCGGCAGCGCGGCGAAGAGACCGCCAGCGGTGACGGCACTCGAGTCGAGGCTCACGGAGTCAATGACGGTCGTGCCGTCGCCTTCCAAGGTGGCCTTCTCCAGGCCTGGCAGCGCCAAAAGCTGCTCTACAGTAACGCTCATAACTGGCTCTTCCGGTTTTAGAGTGCATTGATTAGTT